>JBIIOS010000103.1:0-6278 GCA_044336805.1 Candidatus Nanopelagicales bacterium | reverse complement strand
CCCGGCGCTTGGGCGAACCAACTCGACCGGTCTCACCCGTTGAATACGGTGGGAAGTTGTAGTTGTGCATGTAACGCTTGCGACTCTCTGGATTCAAAGTGTCAAGTTGCTGTTCCATACGCAGCATGTTCAGCGTGGTGATCCCGAGAATTTGGGTTTCACCACGTTCAAACAGTGCCGATCCATGAACCCGGGGAATGACATCA
Source organism: Candidatus Nanopelagicales bacterium (assembly GCA_044336805.1). Classification (GTDB taxonomy): domain Bacteria; phylum Actinomycetota; class Actinomycetes; order S36-B12; family S36-B12; genus UBA4592. The sequence goes on along the minus strand of JBIIOS010000103.1, from coordinate 6,072 downwards.
ACTTCGGCTGACAAGGTGCGAATGTCAGCTAACCCACGACCATCAATCCTGATACCGTCAGACAAAACTCGTTGGCGCACTGAATTCTTGGTCACTGAGCGCAGAGCCGCACTGAGTTCCTTTTCGCGCCCCTCAAATTGTGAACCCAGGGCGGCCATGACATCTGACTTGATTTCGTCAAGTCGATCTTCACGCTCGGCCTTGAACAGGATCGTGAGGGCTTGTGTTACCGGCTCGCCAGCAATTTTCTCAACGGCTGCATAGGCATCATCTTCGTAATCCAGGAAGACAGGGAAATCTGCGATTGGCTTTGCCGCGGTCTTTGCGAGTTCACTTTGGGCATCACACAACGCTTTGATGAACTTCTTGGAAGCATCAAGGCCTTCTGCCACGACTTCTTCGGTTGGAGCGGTAGCTCCGCCGGCAACAAGTTCAATGGTGCGCTCTGTTGCTTCGGCTTCCACCATCATGATTGCGACATCGTCACCGGCAACTCGGCCAGCAACAACCATGTCAAAAACAGCGTCCTCTAACTGCTCATGTGTGGGGAATGCCACCCATTGGCCGCTGATCAAGGCGACGCGAACGCCACCAATTGGTCCGCTGAAAGGTAAACCGCTGAGTTGGGTTGATGCCGAAGCAGCATTGATGGCGAGTACGTCGTAGAGATCCTTAGGATTCAAGGACATGACCGTAACGACGACCTGCACTTCATTACGTAGACCCTTTTTAAATGTTGGACGAAGTGGCCGGTCGATCAATCGACAAGTCAGGATGGCATCTTCACTGGGGCGACCCTCGCGACGGAAAAATGATCCAGGAATCCGCCCGACCGAGTACATCCGCTCTTCAACATCGACGGTGAGTGGGAAGAAATCGAATTGATCCTTTGGCTGCTTACCAGCTGTTGTTGCACTGAGCAGCATGGTGTCTTCATCGAGATAGGCGCAAACAGAGCCTGCAGCTTGCCGGGCAAAACGTCCAGTCTCAAATCGGATTGTTCTCTTACCAAATGAGCCGTTATCAATCACGGCACTTGCAGATGCAATATTTGATTGCATTGGGTGTCTCCTTACATTGGTTGAGACACTTCTGCACTGCCGCCATGTTCGGCGGTCTTCGATCGAGATTCGCGGGGTTACTCACCCGAAAACCACTACCGAGGACCGACATACGCGGTGCGCGTGAAGTATCTAGTTCATTTCGATATTTACTTGACTTGCAAAGACAAAATAGCGTGATGTGGCGGCACTTTATTGATACCGCCACATGCACGGTTATCGACGTAGACCGAGTCGTTCAATAATTGAGCGGTATCGGTTAATGTCAGTTTTTGTGAGGTAATTGAGTAGACGACGACGCTGGCCAACCATGATCAAAAGTCCACGCCGGCTGTGGTGGTCGTGCTTATGGGTCTTGAGGTGGCCGGTGAGGTCTTCAATCCGGCGACTCAGCATCGCTATTTGGACTTCGGGTGAACCTGTATCGCCTGGCTTCGTGCCATATTTTGCGATGATTTCTTGCTTTACTGCTGTGTCGAGTGACATTTATTCCTCTCGGGCGCGCCATGTGCTCCACCGTGAAGGGAAAGCTCATGGGCATTGATTTCATGGACACGAATCTGGAAGCGCCCGCCTCCAAACCGTCTGGAGCCAGATCCTAGCAGTGGAGGAACCCTCGCCCCACTCCGGTCACTGGGAGTTTGCGTTCAAGAGGCGCCCAATATCGGCGACATCGATGGCGATTTGGACCAAATAGTCGTCCAAACTGTCAAAAACTTCTTGGGGACGCATTAAATCCACAAATTCCATCCCGATGTGCTTTCCATATAAATCAAGATCGGATCGATCCAGTACATAGGCTTCCACCCGCTGGGAGCTCCCCTCAAATTGCGGGTTGGTCCCGACCGAAATGGCCGCCGGGAGCCGGTCCCCTGACAGGGTGACATATCCGGCGTAAACACCATCGGCGGGGACAATCAGGCGCTCATCCCATTGCAGATTTGCCGTTGGATAGCCCAATTCGCGGCCACGTTGGTCACCCTGAACGACCTGGCCGCTGAGACTAAAGTTTCTCCCCAAAAGTTCTGCGGCCGCTGACACGTTCCCCGCTAACAGTAACTCGCGAATCCGTGTTGAAGAGATCGTTCCATCTGATTGAACTAAATCGAAAATCTTGACGGAGAACCCCAACTGATTTCCATCGCTTATGAGCGTATCTACGTCGCCACTGACCGCTCGCCCATAGGTGAAATTCCGGCCGACGACGACCGCTGCAGCGTTGAGTCGGTCCTTCAGGTACTCCTGGGAAAACTGGATCGGAGACAAGCTCGCGAATTCGGGGGTAAAGGCAATAACCTCGACGTGATCGACACCATTCTGGATGAGCAATTGCTTACGCTGCGTAACATCGCTAACAAGCTTAGGAACCTGATCCGGCCGCACAACTGAATATGGATGCGGGTCAAATGTGCAAATAGTTAGCCCAAGCCCAGATTCATCGGCTAAATTCCTTGCCGTGCCAATCAGAGCCTGATGACCCCGATGAACCCCATCAAAGATCCCGATACACACCAATGACCCAGAAGCACTCACGATCAAAGGCTACTTGGTGAGCGGACATCACTGGGAAAGACTGCGATATATGAGCACGATGAATCACGCTTGTCCGCGAGGGCTGCGAGCTCACCTTCGGAATCAATCAAAGCGATCACGGGTTGCGCAAAGCCTGCAGGCCACGAGATCCGTTGTCCCATGCGTACCGCCGAAGACTCTTCCTTGGTTAACGTGAAGATTGGCCAAATCATCTCGGAAACCTTCGCGAGGGGAAGTACGTTTACCCAGGGGTTATCTAACGCTTCCAAGTCTTCCAAGTTGTGGCACATATTTTGGCTAAATGGGCCGATTGATGTGCGGCGCAGCGACGTTAAGTGTCCACCTACACCGAGGGCTTCCCCCAGATCACGCGCAATAGCGCGGATATAGGTTCCCGATGAAACCTTGGTGCTCACTTCAATGTCGGTAAAATTTACCTCACGCACCATGCCGATTACGTCGAGTTGATACACCGTAATTTTTCTTTCTGGAATCTCAACCAACTGACCGTTACGCACCCGAGCGTAGGCGCGTTGTCCATCAATTTTTATAGCGCTAATCGAACTTGGACGTTGCATGATTTCACCACGAAGCGTTGCTAGTACGTCTTCCACAGCTTCAACACTTACGCTGCTCGAATCGCTTACCGGCCCAAGTTCGCCTTCTGCGTCATCAGTTGAACTTGTAGCACCGAGTCGAATTGTTCCAATGTAATTTTTGTCTGCCAGACTTAAATGCCCAAGCAGCCGAGTTCCTGCGTTAACACCCAGCACCAGCACGCCTGTCGCCATCGGGTCCAATGTTCCAGCGTGACCGACTTTGCGGGTCTTAAAAACTCGCCGCGCACGAGCCACGACGTCATGGGATGTTAGACCGGCTGGCTTGTTGACAAGTGCAAAGCCAGCGGGCGCCTTAGTTTCCTCGGCGCTTGTCGCCATGGTTCGCTAAGCGCCTTCAGTTTCGCGATACGGGTTCATTTCACCAGCATATTTTGCGTCTTTAGCCTGTGCGTGCACCCGAGCATCAGCCTCAGCTGCATCTCGGAGCAGTTGCTCAACGTGTGCAGCATTTTCCGGGATTGCATCCAGGATGAACTCCAAGGTTGGCGTGAATTTAACCCCGGTCCCTTTGCCAACTTCAGTGCGCAACATGCCTTTGCTCGATGCCAGGGCCGCAGCTGTTGACACTCTTTCCTCTTCGGTGCCCAGCACCGTGTAAAAAATACTGGCATCCCGCAAGTCAGCCGTAAGACGTACATCGGTGATCGTAATAAAGCCCAGTCGAGGATCCTTGACCCGCGTATCAAGAGTCTGCGCAACTATTACCTTGATTCGATCTGCCAATTTCCGTGCTCGCGCTTCACTTCCCATAGTGATTCTCCTTGGACTACTTGCGTGGTTTCTCGCGCATTTCAAATGTTTCGATAACGTCATCGACTTTGACATCCTGATAGGAACCAAGATTGATACCGCACTCGAATCCTTCGCGGACTTCGGTTGCATCGTCTTTGAATCGCCGAAGTGTCGCAATGGCCAGATTGTCCGCGACGACTACACCGTCGCGCACCAATCTCGCTTTGCTGTTACGTCGCACGACACCGCTTCGAACCAAACAACCTGCGACAGTTCCGAATTTAGATGACTTAAAGACATCACGCACTTCGGCGGTACCAAGTTGAACTTCTTCGAACTCAGGCTTAAGCATTCCCTTAAGCGCCGACTCGATTTCGTCGATTGCCTGATAAATGATGCTGTAGAAACGAACATCAACACCTTCATGAGATGCAAATTCTGCAACCTTGCCTTCAGGTCGAACATTAAAGCCGATGATGATTGCCTTGGAAGCACTTGCCAAGGTCACGTCATTCTTTGTGATCGCACCAACACCTCGATGAATCACGCGAAGTGAAACTTCTTCACCCACATCGATCTTGAGTAAGGCGTCCTCGAGGGCTTCAACCGAACCAGAGACGTCACCTTTGAGAATCAACATGAGTTCTGAGACTTCCCCACGCTCAATTGACTCGAGGAAGTCTTCCAGAGAGCGCTTGACCCGGTTCTTAGCCAGCATGGCATTCCGCTCACGCGCCTGACGCGTTTGCGCAATTTGACGGGCAATACGGTCTTCACTGACTACCAAGAAACTATCTCCAGCTCCCGGCACCGAAGTCAGACCGAGCACCTGAACAGGTGCTGAGGGTCCGGCAAAGTCAACCGTGTTGCCGTGATCGTCAAGCATCGCCCGAACCCGGCCATAGGCATCTCCGGCCACAATTGAATCACCGGGGCGCAAAGTTCCGCGCTGAACCAACACGGTCGCAACCGGCCCACGTCCGCGGTCTAAGTGCGCTTCGATAGCGACACCTTGAGCATCTTGATGTGGGTTTGCGCGAAGGTCCAGTGCTGCATCTGCCGTCAACAACACAGCTTCCAATAGTTCATCAATTCCAAGATTGCTCTTTGCAGAAACGTCAACAAACATCGTGTCGCCGCCAAAATCTTCAGCAACCAACCCATATTCGGTGAGTTGGCTACGCACCTTCATTGGGTCAGCACCTTCTTTATCAATTTTGTTGACCGCGACCACGATTGGTACTCCAGCCGCCTGAGCGTGGTTAAGCGCTTCAATTGTTTGCGGCTTCACCCCGTCGTCGGCTGCTACCACCAAAATTGCAATATCGGTGACTTCAGCACCACGAGCACGCATGGCGGTGAATGCCTCATGGCCAGGTGTATCGATAAACGTAATTGGTCGTTCACCCGTTGGTGACTGCGCGATTACCTGGTATGCACCAATGTGCTGGGTAATTCCACCGGCTTCACCTGAAACAACATTTGTCTTTCGAATTGCATCCAGGAGCCGTGTTTTACCGTGGTCAACGTGACCCATAACCGTGACAACTGGTGGGCGCGCTTCAAGATCAGCATTTTCACCCTCGTCTTCACCAAACTCGAGGTCATAGGTCTCCAAGAGTTCTCGGTCTTCGTCTTCCGGCGAAACAATTTGGATCACGAAATTAAGTTCGGTCCCCAATAAGCGCAATGTGTCATCATCAATTGACTGGGTTGCTGTAACCATCTCACCGAGACCGATGAGAACCTTGACCAAATCAGCCGAAGACGCATCAATTTTCTCGGCGAAGTCAGTCAGGCTGGCACCGCGTGGAAGTCGGACGCTGTCGCCATTTCCTCGTGGCAGACGTACCCCACCCATCGAGGGTGCTTCCATATTGTCAAACTCTTGACGTTTGGCCCTTTTCGATTTACGGCCACGTGAAGGCTTGCCTCCAGGCCGCCCAAACGCGCCGGCCGTTGATCCGCGCGCACCAGGGCGTGCACCGGGGCGACCACCACCGGGACCGCCGGGACCGCCGGGACCACTGGCACCACCAGGATCACTGGGTCCACCTGCGCCACCGGGTCGAGCTGGGCGATTCGTGAATCCACCGGGACCACCAGGTCCGCCGGGACCGCCGGGA
>JBIIOS010000102.1:0-6341 GCA_044336805.1 Candidatus Nanopelagicales bacterium | reverse complement strand
ACGAAACTTCATATCGGCATTATGTGCCCCGGGTGGGATTCGAACCCACACTGGACGGTGTTTGAGACCGCTTCCTCTACCGGTTGGGATACCGGGGCTAGGGGGCATAACCCTACCGCTGTATCGATACGTCTTAGCCTTGCCCTATGCGCAGTAAGCCGGATCATCAGCCCGCCGACGAAGCACCCGCCATGCGCGTGTTGATAGCTGAAGATGAAACCCTGATCAGGCTTGATCTGGCGGAGACTCTCACTGAACTTGGCATGGATGTGGTCGCCTCCGTGAGCAATGGACAGTTGGCGGTCGACGCAGCCCGCGAAATGAGGCCCGATGTTGTTCTAATGGACATCTCGATGCCTGTGCGAGATGGGATAAGTGCTGCGGGTGAATTGATTTCCAACGAGGTGGCGCCCGTCGTCCTTTTGAGCGCTTTTTCACAGGTTGATCTGGTCGCAAGTGCGGCGGCTGCCGGGACATTTGGATACTTGGTGAAGCCCTTTACCGGTGTTGAAGTTCGGGCCGCCATAGTTCTCGCCCACGCCCGTTGGCAACAATTTATTGAGTTGAACGCTGAATTGGAGCGGTTACGGTCTCGAAATCACTCAATCGTGGTCGTAGACCGAGCAAAAGTCATCCTTCAGCAGTCGGGGATGAGCGAGGACGAGGCATTTAGGTTCCTACGCAAGGCCGCCATGGATAACCGCTTAACGATTGCCGAGGCCGCCGTGAAAATCATCGGGAATAGCGACGAATCCGCCTTATAACGCCCAATTTTACGGGGTTGCCCCTGTGTTTTAAGGTCACATTCCCATTACAAAACGGCAAATTGAGGTCACCGGCGTTGGATTGTACGTTGCAATGTCTTAGTCTAAGCCCTTGGTTCGGGTAACCGAACGAGTAATGGTGGCAGCACACGCTGCGACTTTCGTTTATTCAAGGAGAATGCATGAAGCGCACTATGGTCCTAAAGACCGTGGCTGTGCTGGGTGCGGCATCCCTCGCTCTCGCTGCTTGCAGCAGTGACAGCGAAGATACCACCGCCAGCGCAACCGCAGAAGAATCCGCAGTCGAATCCGCAGCCGAGACTGCAGTCGAAGAAGCAACAGATGAGTGCAAGAGCACTTCTTTGGTTTTGGGAACAATGCTCCCAGCAACAGGTGACCTTGCATTCCTCGGCCCACCCGAGTTTGCCGGTGTTGAATTAGCGCTTCAAGAGATTGACGCTGCAGGCGGCGTCCTCGGCTCACCAGTTACCTACATTGAGGGTGACTCAGGCGATACGACCACAGATATTGCAAGCCAGACGGTTGATTCCCAGCTCGCACAGGGCGTGAATGCAATCATCGGTGCTGCATCTTCCGGTGTTTCGCTGACGGTAATCGACAAGATCACCTCAAATGGTGTTGTTCAGTTCTCACCAGCCAACACTGCTCCAATTCTGACCACCTACGCGGACAACGGTCTGTACTTCCGTAACTCACCATCTGACGTACTTCAGGGTGCAGTTATCGCGCAGGATGCAGTCGACGCAGGAATCACAAAGTTGGCAGTAGTTGCTCGACAGGATCCATACGGTGAAGGCCTTGCAGCAGCAACGGTCAAGAACTTCACAGAGGCCGGTGGAACAATTACATCCGACATTCTCTATGACCCAGCAGCACCTTCATTCGAAGCCGAAGTTGCAGAAATCAAAGCGGGCAAGCCAGAAGCCGTCGCGGTCATTGGGTTCGAAGAGAGCGTCAAGCTCATTCAGGAAATGATCAAGCAGGGTGTTGGTCCAGGCGACGTTCAGCTCTACCTGGTTGACGGAAACCTTTCCACAACCGCGTTTGCTGAGTTCCCAGCCGGCACAATGAAGGGCACAGTCGGTACCGTTCCTTCAGGTTCAGTCGATCTGACTGCCTTCAACGAGCGTCTGCTTGCTTTCGATCCAGCCCTGACTGACTTCAGCTACGGCCCACAGTCATACGACGCAGCCATGGTAATTGCATTGGCTGCTCATGCGGCTGGCTGCGCTGACGGTGTAAAAATCGCAGCAGAGCTACCCAACGTTGCCGGTAACGGTGGCGAAGTGTGCTCCACGTACGCCGATTGCGTTGCTCTGCTTGATGCAGGCACCGACATCGACTACATGGGCGTCACCGGAGGCGTTGACTTCAACGAATACGGCGATCTCCTTGAGGGCACCATCTCAATCAACGAGTACTCCTCAAACACTGAATTCGCCGAAAAGGGCTCAGTGACCTCGGTAGTTCCACTGCCGTAGTAGTGACTCGCTAGCAGTAAAGACTGTGGCCCCGCACCGAAAGGTGCGGGGCCACAGTCTTTCTCTAACTTTCTCTAAGAAAAAGGAATTACGCTTTAGCGAGGGTTCCCAAATAGAGCTCAATGACCTTAGGGTCATTAGCCAGTGATTGACCGGTGCCCGTGTAAGCATTCTGTCCCTGATCGAGGACATATCCACGGTCAACGATCTGAAGGCATCGGGCGGCATTCTGTTCCACGATAATTACGGTAACGCCGGTGGCATTAATTTCCTTGACCCGGACAAATACTTCGTCTTGCAAAGCTGGGCTCAGACCGGCGCTGGGCTCGTCGAGTAACAGGACGCTGGGTGCCATCATGAGCGCGCGGCCCATTGCGACCATCTGGCGTTCCCCACCGGATAGGGAACCGGCGCGTTGCTTTCGTCGGGTTCCCAAAGTGGGAAATAGATCTACGACTGCAGCAAAACGCTCCGTGAAGGAATTTGGATCCTGGAATGCGCCCATCTGCATGTTTTCCTCGATGGTGAGGGAGGGGAAAACATTGTTGTTCTGGGGCACAAATCCAACGCCACGTCGGACCAACTGGTCTGCACGCAAGTTCGTGATGTCCTCGTCTCGCAGGGTGACGGCCCCGGTGTTGATGTGCACTAATCCAAAAAGTGCCTTGAGAAGTGTTGACTTGCCGGCTCCATTTGGGCCAATGATTCCCACCAGCTCCCCTTCATGAGCGTAAAGATCCGCGTCATTAAGGATATTTACGCCAGGGAAATAACCAGCAACAAGCTTGTCGGCCCTTATGAGGGCCCCGAGAGCCTGCGCTTCGTGAATCTGGGCTGGAGTTGCTGGTGATGGGTCTGACCGCTGAGAAGCGTTAATGTCAATCTCTGACTCAAACTCGTGGGCACCATCAGGGCTGTCGATGGTGGGAAGGTCGCTGGGTTCGCTGAACGTCATGTGGTTCCTCCTTGGGAATCGGCGGTGAGGGAGGCGCCGTCGGCGGTAAGCGCGCTACCGTGGCGTGAGCCGAGGTAAGCCTCAATCACCTGAGGGTCCTTCATGACCGCGTCGGGTGGACCCTCAGCGATGATGCTGCCCTGGGCCATAACAATCACCCAATCACTTATGTCATGCACCATATCCATATCGTGCTCAACAAAAAGAACCGTTGTTCCTTCTTCTCGAATGTTTTTGATGTGCCCGAGCAGGCTCTGGGTCAGGGCGGGGTTCACGCCAGCCATTGGTTCATCGAGCATCACAATTTCTGGCCCAACCATTAGGGCACGTGCCATTTCGAGCAATTTTCGCTGGCCCCCAGAAAGCGAGCCGGCAAAATCATCGATTTTCGCGTCAAGGTTGAATCGCCCAAGGAGTTCCATCGCGCGCTCTGCATTCGCCCGCTCTTGTGCTTTCCACGTAAACGGAAGCAGTGCTTTGAATACTCGCTCACCGCTCTGACCGCTCGCACCGAGCAGCATGTTGTCCATAACGGTCATGCGAGAGAGGGCTTTGGTGAGCTGAAATGTTCGAACCATTCCCATTCGCGCAAGTCGATAAGGAGCCTTACCGGCTACAGCTGTCGAGTTGAATGTCCATTCGCCGGTGTCGGGTTTGTCAAAACCGGTGAGAAGATTAAAAAAGGTGGTCTTGCCTGCTCCGTTGGGACCGATGAGGGCGGTGATTGCACCTCGTTGGATCTCAACGTGGGAAACATCAACCGCCTTGAGTCCACCAAATTGTCGACTTACGTGGTCGGCTATCAATATGGGATCGGGTTTTGACGAACCGGGCTCTCGATTGACATCGCGCAAAGCCTCAATGGCTGCAGCGCGACCAGGCGCCATGATCTTGGTGTTTTCGTTATTAGCGGGCATCGAGGGCTAACTCCCTTCGGTCGCCGAATATTCCTTGTGGTCTAAAGATCATCAGCAACATCAACCCGAGGCCCATGAGCATGAAACGGATTGAACCGACATCGGTTGGGGTGAGGAATGAGATGTATCCGTTATTGATCAATGAGCTAAGAATCTCTCCGAAACCGGCGAGGAGGAACCAGAAAATTACGGTTCCCACGATGGGTCCGAATACACGGGCGGCGCCACCCAAAAGCAGGATGGTGAACACGAAGAAGGTGAAGTCTGGCTGGAAAGTATCCGGCTGCACCGACTGCTTAGCAACGGCCCACAAAATACCGCCGAAAGCTGCAATACCGCCACCAATAATGAGGGCTTGTAACTTGTAGACGAAGACGTTCTTGCCCAGCGAAACAACGGCGTCTTCATCTTCACGAATGCCCTTGACAACGCGACCCCATGGACTCCGTACCAACCCCCAGACGAACAGGGTGAAGAGCAGCGCAAGACTCCAGCCAACAATGACAACCCAAAGATCCTGACGGCTCCAACTGAAGATGGGAAGTGTGAAATCTACGGGTAGGGGATTGAGATCATGGAACTCTTGACCGAGTTTTCCATTGAGACCCTGAGCGCCACCGAAAACGTCTTTGAAAGCGATTGAGCGAACGAGCAAACGCAGTAGTTCGCTAGCAGCAATGGTGACAATCGCAAGATAGTCCGCTCGCAAACGCAAGGTCGGAATGCCTAGTAATAGAGCCAAAAGGGTCGAAGTGATGAGAGCGACAATGATGGAAAGCCATAAACTTAAATCGAAGGTGAGAACGATGACACCGACGGCGTAAGCGCCGGCAGCGACAAAGGCAACTTGGCCAAAGTTGAGCAGGCCGGTGTACCCGAATTGAACATTGAGACCAATAGCCGCGAACAGGTAAATGAGTGCGGTAACGCCGAAGGCTTGCGTAATGGTGAGTGTGAAAACTTGGCCGATATCCATGCTGGTTAACCCACCCTCTCTTTTCGTCCAAGCAAACCTTGAGGCCGAACCAACAGGATGAGAATCATCAAGAAAAGGGCGCCCACTGTCTTCATTTCAGTGGGGATAAACAAAGTGGTCATCTGGATGAAAATACCTACGACCATTGCGCCAACAATTGCGCCATAAATAGTTCCCAAACCGCCCAAAATAACTGCCGCGAATAGCACGAGCAGAATTCTTTGTCCCATATTCCAGACAGTGTTTTGAGTCAAGCCAAGGTAAATGCCAGCAAAGGCTGCAAGACCCGCTCCAATGATCCACACCACAGAGATGACGCGCTCTACGTCAATTCCCGTGGCCGATGCGAGTGCGGGGTTATCAGATACAGCTCGGGTGGCCTTGCCAATTCGCGAACGCTGAAGCCAGATCACGGTTGCGGCGAGAGCGACAACGGCCAGTGCCCCCAGAATGAGCGCTTTTGGGGTGGTGTTGAAGGGACCTATGGCTATCCCGGATTGCCCGGCGAACTGCTGATAGCTTTGTGGAGCACCACCGAAGAAGAGAACGAGTGTGTATCGAAGGAAAATTGCCAACCCAATACTGACGATCATGGCAGCGATGAGACCGGTCTTGCGCCTGCGTAAAGGTCTCCACAGAATGCGGTTTTGACCCCATCCATAGACAAAGGCTGCAAAAACAATGGCAATTGGGGCTGCGATAACTATGTTGAGACCTGCTGTATTAAATGCAAGAGCGGTGAACGCACCCAAGGTGAGGAGCTCGCCGTGGGAAAAGTTGGTCAAACCTGTTGTGCCAAAGACCAGGTTCAAACCGACGGCTCCAAGGGCGATTACCAACCCGTAGAGGATCCCGTCAAGAAAAAGCTGAGCGACCCGCTCACCCGTACCCGATGCTTCCGCAACTATTCCTGACTCTCCACCTTCGGATAGTCCAATGATGATTCTTTTCTCACCGCCAAGTACGAGTAGTGACCTACTCGCATCTTCCTCGTTGTTCAAGGTAATGCCCTCTGGGAGTGTGCTGACATCAATCACTACCGTGTACGTGCCACCTGCGGCGAGTGGGACAACAAAGACTCCCTTCTCATCAGAAGTACCCGACGCGATTACACCGTCGGGACCGGTAGCGGTGACAACTACCCCTGAAACTGCAGCGCCACCGGGGGTGGTCAGGGTTCCCGTGATGGTTGTTTCAGCGGCATAAGCGGCGGAGAGACCACCGGAG
>JBIIOS010000101.1:0-6517 GCA_044336805.1 Candidatus Nanopelagicales bacterium | reverse complement strand
ACCGAGTCAGCATCAGATCTTGCGGGAATAGACGTGTTGATCGAGGCTGTTTTTGAAGACGCAAACCTCAAAGCCAAAGTATTCGCTGAAGCACTCGAGTTCATTTCCGATGACTGCCTCCTGTGTTCAAATACGTCAACAATTCCGATCACCGGTTTAGCTCAGAACGTCCCACGCCCGAAAGACTTTATCGGTCTGCATTTCTTTTCACCCGTTGACAAAATGAAGCTCGTCGAAATTATTAAGGGCGCCGAAACTTCTAATGAAACCGTTGCTCGCGCAATTGATATCGTGCAACAAATTCGGAAAATTCCCATCGTTGTTAATGACAGTCGAGGTTTCTATACCAGCCGAGTGTTCGGCACACTCGTTAGTGAAGGTGTCGCCATGGTCGGCGAAGGTGTTGACCCAATGACAATTGAACGTGCGGGAACCCAAAGTGGTTTCCCGACACCACCGCTAGCCTTGGTGGACGAAGTGTCGTTGACCCTCACCCAACATATTCGCGCAGAAGCACAGAAAGCTGCGGATGCTGATGGAACGCAAACCCCCAGTGATGTTGGTGCAGAAATTATTGACCGGATGGTCGACGAGTTTGGCCGCAAAGGACGAGCTGCAGGTGCTGGTTTCTACGACTACCCAACGGATGGATCACCGAAAACCCTCTGGCCAGGAGTTCGTGAACACTTCACTACGGGAACGCAGTACCCAATGGCAGACATGCAAGACCGTTACCGGTTCATAATGGCTTTAGAAACCGCGAAATGTATTCAGGAGGGTGTCCTCACCGACACGGCGAGTGCAAACATCGGTGGAATCTTCGGAATTGGTTTCCCACCATCCACAGGTGGTCCGGCCCAGTTCATCAGTAATTACGAAGGCGGTATTGCTGGTTTCGTTGCCCGCGCCAAAGAACTCGCAGCGGCATACGGCGAGCGATTCGAACCCAGTGAGTGGCTGGTCAACAAAGCCAAGTCCGGCGAAGGGTTGATTAGTGATTAACCAGCACGTGCAAAGCCACGTCCTCCTTGAAGGAGTCGTGGTTGTTTCACTTGCAATTAATCTTCCCGGACCACTCACCGCGGCCAGACTTTCCAAACTCGGGGCGCACGTCACCACGGTTCTCCCACCCAGCGGTGACCCAATTGCGTTGTATCAACCCGAATGGTTCGCCGACCTACATGCTGGTCAAGATCTAGTAACACTTGACCTGAAGTCACCCGATGGAATCAGGGAACTTGATGCACTGCTCGCACATGCCGACATTCTGATTACATCCTCGCGTCCAGCTTCACTCGCGCGCCTGGGCTTGGATCCAGAAACAGTATCCAGAAAACACCCACGCCTATGTCAGATCGCAATCGTCGGTGAATCGGGTATCAATGCGGAGAACTCAGGACACGACCTGACCTACCAAGCGATAAACGCCCTCGTGAGCCCGCCGGCCATGCCGATCACCCTGATTGCTGACATGGCAGGTTCTGAACGTGCAGCCCAGATTGCGCTCGCGGCCCTGTACCACCGCGAACGTACCGGCGAAGCAACACACCAAGAGGTCGCCTTAGCTGACGTGACGTACGACATGGCCGAACCGAACCGGCGTGGACTCACCAAACCGGGTGGCGGACTTGGCGGGGGCCTAGGTCTTTATGGAATCTATGAAACACAGGAAGGCTGGATCGCCCTGGCCGCAATCGAACCACATTTTGCCCAGCGGATTATGAGTGAACTCAACGTTGACGCAAGCGTTGAAGCGTTCGCACAAGTGTTTAAAACCAAAACTGCGACGCAGTGGGAGCACTGGGCCAAAGAGAAAGATATCCCGCTCGTCGCAATTCCGTAATTGAATGATTCGATAATCAGAATCCGGCACAAAGGAGAAATCTATGTTGGTACCACAGTCCTATGAATCACCCTGGATGACCGACGACGTAAAACCGGTTGCCGACCTTGCGCGTACTTTCTTTGCCAACGAAGTTGTGCCCCATATTGAACGTTTTGCGGAGAACCATCAAGTTGACCGGGACGTGTGGAATAAAGCTGGAGACGCTGGGTTGCTGTGTATCACGATCCCGGAAGAGTTCGGTGGTGGTGGTGGAGACTTTGCCCAAGAAGCAGCCGTTATCTGGGAACAAGGGATGAGCACCGATGACAGTTTCGGTTATGTCGTTCACTCCACGATTGTCGCGCCTTACATCTATAAGTACGGCACCGAGGAACAAAAACAAAAGTGGCTCCCCAAACTTGCCACCGGAGAACTTGTAGGTGCCATCGCAATGACTGAGCCGGGAGCTGGGTCAGACCTTCAAGGAATTCGCACCACCGCAAAGCGCGAGGGGGATTACTACGTAATCAACGGCAGCAAAACATTCATCACTAACGGATCACACGCAAACTTGATCATCGTGGTCACGCGGACGGGCGGCGAAGGTGCAAAAGGCATTTCTCTGATCATCATTGAAACTGAAGGCCTCGCTGGTTTTGAACGCGGACGCGTCCTCCAAAAAATTGGTCAACACGGTCAAGACACCCGTGAACTCTTTTTTGCCGACATGAAAGTTCCGATAGAAAACTTATTGGGAACCGAAGAAGGACAAGGTTTCATCCAACTCATGGAGGAATTACCACAGGAGCGCTTGGGTATCGCGATCTCTGCCGTTGCATCGGCGCAAGCCGCAACAGAACTTACGATTGAATACGCAAAGCAGCGGGAAGCTTTTGGTAAACCGATTCTCAACTTTCAAAACACTGGATTCGTTCTAGCCGAAGTAACAACCGAAGTGATGGCGGCGCGAACATTCCTTGACTACTGCATAGGGCTTCACCTTCAAGGCAAACTAGATGCAACAACAGCCTCACGCGCAAAGTACTTCTGCACCGATGTGCAGGTGTCGGTGATAGACCGCTGCGTACAGGTATTTGGTGGTTACGGTTACATGATCGAATACCCAATTGCTCGCATGTATGCAGGTGCTCGGGTGCAACCAATTTATGGTGGCACCAATGAAGTAATGAAGGTGCTAATTTCCCGAACTTTGTAGAACGCTTGTCACCAAGACCTACAGAGAATTAGCTCCCAGCGATGAGCTTGGCTTTTGCGGCAGTGAACTCTTCTTCAGAAAGAATTCCTGATGCCTTAAGGCTGGCGAGCTTTTCCAACTGAGCGACCATGTCGTCACCGGCTGGCGCTGCTGCAACTGCAGGAGCAACCGCTTCTTGTGATTGGGCTTGCTGCGCGGCCCGCTGCTCAGCTTGAGCCTGTGTGCGGTTACTGACAACCTTCGCGGTTGCGGCGACTCCGACGATTCCCATTCCACCACGACGACCGATCATGACACGCTCCTTAAATTCTGAAACCCCGGCCAATTCGGCTAGTAGGTAGTGGAAGTATAACCCGGTTAAATTGAGTCGTTCAGGCCTGGTCAATCAGATCTAGCTGACGCAACTTCAGTTCAAGTTCGGAGTTTGCCGGCTCAACGAGATAGGTTTCGTCGGGGAAAACAACCACGGGAATATTGGGTTTCCCGCTGATTTCAATTGCTTGGGCCTTGTATTCGGGGTGAGCGTCAACATCGAGGTAGTCGAAGGCAACCCCAAGCTCATTGAGTTGTGATTTAGTGCGACGGCAGTCACCACACCAATCGGCACCGTACATGTGAATCATTCGCACAATCCTCCGTCACAGCAGGGCTGGATGTAATAACAGCGCGGGCAGAAATCCTTGCCGCCTCGACGTTCCAAATCGGTTGTCTCACATGCTGGGCATGGCCCGGGGTGTCCCATCACGCTTGCAATTATGTCCTAATTAGCGGCAGGTGCACTGCTGCGCGGGCGGTATATTCGCCATTACTTCGGCGACGTGCTCGCCGCATCCGGACCACGTGATTTTGTTACAGGAACTGCACGGTGCTGGACTACACATAATGGGTATCTCCTTTTGTAAGTAACTCTGGTTGAGCTTGAATATCTAATATACCCCCTGGGGTATGCATAGCAGTACGGTGATCCCCTTATGGAAGAGCCACTGGCACTGGTCTGAATTTGGTAGTCCCCTCTACAAGGTTCCTGGTGGGATCCTTGCCCGTTGCTAGGTGGGGAGTCGGGGTCAGCGCGGGCATCCGGCATATCATGCTCAGCATGTGGCGGTCATTGGCGATGGTGGGGGTCTTGGCGGCCGTGGTGCTCGTGGCGCCGTCGGCGACGGCAGCCAACGATACGTCGATCGGTACCGGAGAGGTCACCTGTCGGCCGGGACCCGAGGCGAATTGCAGCGATGTGGTCCACAAGTGGAAATTTGACCACAACGGTGACCTGCGGAAAGCAAAGTTTATTCGGGCGAAACTGCACGGAGCTAACCTGCAAGGAGCGCGCCTAGACGGCGCCAATTTCAGAAGTGCGGTGTTGCGCGGCGCTGACCTCAGTGACGGGAACCTCAGTGACGCTGACCTGCGCGGCGCTGACCTGCGTGGCGTGGACCTGCGTGGAGCAGACCTCAGTGACGCGAACCTGGACCGGGCGGACCTCCGCGGAGCGGACCTGCGCGGAGCGATGCTTAGCTTCTCGGACATGCGAGGTGTGAACCTGAGTGGCGCGGACCTGACCGGCGCGATCTTGGCACAAACGAACGTGACCTATGCGAACTTGACCTATGCGAACCTGACCGGCGCGCACCTGGGGAACGCGAAACTGGCCTTCTCGGACCTGACCGGCGCGAACCTGACCGGCGCGGCCTTGGGCCTGGCGTGGATGCAAGGCGTGAACCTGACCGACACGAACCTGACCGGCGCGAACATGAATGGAGTGCTCATTTTCGAAGCGAAATGGTGCAGAACCATAACATCCGGAGGGCTCAAGGGTGATTGCTAGATCTGCGCTACCTCATTGCGCAGACTCATTACACAGAGAGATTTAAGTCCGTGCGATCGTGGTTGCCGTCCTATTTACTGCTGGCTCTTATTTGGGGTTTCTCGTTTTATTTAATGATGATCGGTCTGCAGGCATTCACACCCGTTGGAGTTGCCTTTAGTCGTATTGGTTTTGGCGCAATCACTCTCGTGATTCTGAGTCTTGCAACGAAAACTCCCCTCCCTCCAAGGTGGGCGTGGAAGTACCTATTCGTTCTGAGTCTTCTGTTTGTTTCCATCCCCTGGATGCTTTTTGCTTACGGTGAGACTCGAATTTCCTCAGCCTTGGCTGGGATTTTTAACGGGGCAACACCGTTAATGACTCTTGTCGCAATTTTGCTCGTGTTCCCCGAAGAAAAACCAACAAGACAACGAATACTCGGCCTAGTCGTCGGCTTCATCGGAATTTTGGTTGTTATTGGTTTTTGGGACGCAGGGGACGCAGAAAACGGTGCAGGAATCGACTCCATTGGAGTGGGCGCAGTCATGCTGGCCATTTCCTGTTATGGGTTCGCATTTCCTTATGCCCGCCGCTATCTCACCGGGCCAACAGTGCGCGAACCACTTGCTCCAATTTCATTAGCAACCGGAATGATGCTTTGCGGATTGGTCGTAACCGGGCCAATTGTTGCGGTCACCGGAATAACTGATGCGGAAATGTCCGCGAGTCCGTTATTGGCCATGTTGGCGCTTGGCGTCTTAGGAAGTGGACTCGCCTACGCGTTGAGCTTTCAAGTGAGTATCAAAGCCGATGCAACAACGGCCAGTACGGTCACTTACATAACTCCATTAATTGCTGTTGTCGTTGGTGCGGTCTTGCTCAATGAACAGATTACCTGGAATCAACCGGTCGGTGGATTGCTCGTTGTTATTGGAGCTGCAACGGCTCAAGGTTTACTTGGTCGCAAAACCACGACACATTAAAACCCCACGCACTAATATCTGGCCGTGATCCAAATTGGAACAGTAGATGCAGCATTGAGCGCTGAATTGAATTCACTCTTTTTCATAATGCTGATCGCTGTTCTGGCACCACTGCTCGTGGGACTTCTTCGGCTTAAAGTCGCTGAAGTTGTGATCCTGCTGGGCCTAGGAATTGTGGTCGGACCTGAGGTGCTCGGCCTTGTTGAAATTGACGCCAGCATTTCACTACTCGCTCAATTAGGGCTGGGCTTCCTATTCTTCTTCGCCGGACTTGAACTCGAACCAGAGGCGGTCAAGGGACGTTATGGCAAACTCGCAGCAATAGGTTGGGGCTGCACGTTATTGGTCGCTGGTCTTGCCACGTGGGTGCTGGAATCATTGGGACATATTGAAAACTTCGTTGGATTCGCCATTGTGTTGACGAGCACAGCACTGGGAACTTTGTTGCCGGTCCTGCGTGATAGCGGTGAGTTAAAGACGCCATTTGGAAAATTCTTTATGGGTGCGGGAGCAATGGGCGAGTTCGGACCGATCCTTGCGATCTCATTGTTCCTGAGTTCCCTCAATTCATTCGAAGCAATAGTGTCACTCATCGCGATGGCGTTGGCTGCTTACGTCCTTGCAAAGTTACCTCAATGGTTGAAGTCAGCGAAGTTACGCAAACTAATTGGCGCAGGTCACTATTCATC
>JBIIOS010000100.1:0-6527 GCA_044336805.1 Candidatus Nanopelagicales bacterium | reverse complement strand
TCTGAAGCAAAGATTCTTGGTGAGCGCGTACGAAGCGACTGTCGATCATTACCCAATCCAGACCCGCGTGATCCATTCAAATTCACGCTGACTCAGCAGAGTCGTGAATTACAGAGGCAGGAAGAGATTTTTGTTCGTTACACAGCGACTTCTCACGTCAAAGAGAGTGCCACATGAACACGAATCACATGTCATCTCTCACCGAGCACCCCACGATCAATATGTCTTCGTCCATCAACATGGCGCTGCATGACTCCCTAAAGGCTGATGAGCGCACCATGCTCATTGGAGAAGATATCGGTCCACTGGGTGGCGTATTTCGGGTAACAGCCGGCCTGTTAAAAACTTTCGGTGAATCGCGGGTGGTGAATAGCCCGCTTGGTGAAGCTGGCATCGTGGGAACGGCCATTGGACTGGCGATGAGTGGATATCGACCCGTGTGTGAAATTCAGTTCGATGGATTCGTTTTTCCCGCCATGAATCAAATAACGACCCAGTTAGCGAAATTGCATCATCGCAGTCGCGGAACAATTCGATTACCAATTGTTATCCGCATTCCAGTTGCGGGTGGGATTGGAGCGATCGAGCACCACTCGGAATCTCCCGAGAGTTACTTTGCGCAGACACCTGGGCTTCGAGTGGTCACATGCTCGACTCCACAGAATGCGTATTCATTACTTCGAGCAAGCATTGATTCTGATGATCCAGTGATCTTTCTGGAACCTAAGTCGCGTTACTGGGATCGAGGCGTAGTTGATTCGAACTTGTCTATGTCGATTGACACCGCTGACCTGCTATGCGCTGGTGAAGACATAGTGCTGATCGCATATGGAGCGACCGTGAAAACCGCACTCGAAGCCCGCGATGTTTTGGCGGAGAAGGGGATTGGTGCAGCGGTAGTTGAGTTGTGTTCCTTGGCACCCTTGGATATTGAAACTCTCGTGTCTGTAGTCAGCAGCGTCGGCAGAGCCATTGTCATCCATGAAGCGAGTTTGACTGGGGGTCTGGGCGCGGAGATTGCAGCGCGAGTCACAGAGGGAGCTTTTTACTACTTAGAAGCCCCAGTGGCCCGGGTGACTGGTTTTGACACCCCCTATCCGCCGAGTCGACTCGAACACGGGTGGCTGCCCAATGTGGAACGGGTGCTCGATGCGGTAGAACAAACATTGGACATTTAATGAGGGAGATGTCATGACCAATATGGAATTCAAGTTACCCGATGTTGGGGAAGGCCTTACCGAGGCAACAATTATTCAATGGCTGGTGACTGAGGGGCAGGTCGTTGAAGTTGACACTCCTTTAGTGGAGATTGAGACTGAAAAAGTCACGGTCGAATTGCCATCTCCCTTTGCTGGAACAATCCGTACACTTCATGGCCGCGTCGAAGATGTTATTGCCGTAGGCGCAACTCTGGTTTCCATTGAGACAGATTCTGATTCGCCAGCTCACGCGAGTGGGGGAGTGGTTAGTGAGTCTGATACCCCACCCCTTTTGGTGGGTTACGGAGCTCCTGTTTCCACTCGCCCTGAATCGCAAACTTCCGTCCGAGCCACTCCGCCGACAAGGAAATTGGCTCGAGACTTAAGTGTTGACCTAAATCGTGTGACCGCGACGGGCAAGCATGAAGAGATCACTCGCGAGGATGTCTTGCGCACAAAGAATGGATCCGCCATGAGTGACGAATCCATCGCGTTGACAGGGCTTCGAAAGCACATGGCGCGCGCTATGGTCCGATCGTCAACGGAAGCACCTCAAGCCACCTTGATGAAAACAGTTGATGTTACCAAGCTGCTCGATTTACACTCTGAATTACAGAAACGACCTGAATTTCAGGATTACCGGATTACACCATTTGCCTTGATTGCACACTGCTTTGTGAAAGCACTCGCGTCACTTCCTTTGGCTAACGCTTCATTTGATAGTGAAAACAACCGAATTGTGGTCCACGATTCGATAAACCTAGGGATCGCGATTGCAACCGATCAAGGGCTCGTAGTTCCCAACATCAAATCAGCAGGATCACTGTCATTTTCAGAATTCATGAAATCGTTGCGGGACGTAGTCGATGCTGCACGCCAGGGTCAACTCCTCCCCGCGCAAATTTCTGGTGGCACCGTGACGATGACAAATATTGGGGCACTGGGCATAGACACGGGCACACCACTTCTGAATCCAGGAGAAGCGGCAATTTTGGCCGTTGGATCAATAGACCGCAGACCTTGGGTTGTATCAGACCCCGATGAGAAATTGGAAATTCGTTCGGTTCTGCAACTTGCTCTCACAATTGATCATCGAATTCTTGATGGAAGTGAAGGAGCACAGTTGCTTACTACAACCGCAAGCATGGTGAGCAATCCTGATTTAAGTGTGTTGCAGGCCTGACTAACGCGAGGTCTTTTTCTGATGTATCGCGCGAAAAGCCAATAATGCAACCAGTATCGCCTCGCTGACAAATCCCAAGACACCGGGTAACGCCGCTGCCGGGTTGCCAATAGCTAAAGCAGCGACGCCGGCTAAAGCTCCGTTGCGGTATCCGCCGGCAAGCATGGCTTCCTTCGGGGAGGTTCGAAGACTCGGCACGTGATTGAGAATTAGCCCAAAGAATGCACACATGGGAGCGCGGAGCAAGCCAAGCAGGATGACAACTAAGAGCGGTGCGCCGAGTGCGGAGATATTGAATTCGAGGAAACTCAATGAAGATCCGATTCCTAACATGACGGCTAAGAGGGCTCCGAGGATGATGACTTGGCGCAGCGTTACCGGGATACGCGCAATAGGGCGGGCAAAAACAATTCCGAAGATACTGGGAAGAATGAGCCCTAAGGAAAGCGTGATCCACAGCGAGCCCTGTGACAAAGTTTCTCCGGTGACGATCCCCATGAGAATTGGCGTAGCAACCAGCGCAATGACATAGGAAATCAAGGCGAAAAGGGTAATGCGCTCGGCGGGAACCCCCAGTGCTGCCGTGTAGGCAGGAATTCCGCCCGCGACCGGAACAATGGCGAGGAAAATAAAACCTAAACCAGCTGAGGTATTGGGACCCATCCACAAACCGATAAAGAGCATTGGCAGCGAGCCGGCGATGACGTTAATCACGAGAAGACTCAATGCGCCCCGGTAGTTGGAAGCCCGGGCATGCCATCCTTTTTCCAAACCACCCACGGTTCCAAGGGTCGCGATAAAAAGGAATGCGATTACGAAATAGAGAGTTGCCTGGTTGGGTGGTATCGCCGTTCCTAACAGCAGTGCGATGAGAATTCCGGCGCTAAGAAGTAGTGGGGCGCGTGTATTCATCTAATTCCGCCATCGACATGCAAAGTTGTGCCGGTAATGGCAGATGCTCGATTGCTGCTAAGAAAAAGAGCGGCTTGAGCGATTTCGGCTGGCTCACACAACCGACCCAAAAAAGTTGCATCTGTGACTTGTTGAATGATCTCGTCTGAAGCCTTCATCAACATCGGAGTGTTGGTGGGGCCCGGCGCAATGCAATTGACTCTAATGCCGCGAGTCGCGAACTCGCGCGCGATTCCACGGGTGAGCCCTTCAATTGCTGATTTACTGGAGGCGTACACGGAAGCGCTGAAAAGTCCGCCACCGCGGCTGGCAGCAATTGACGAAAAGAGGACGATCGAACCACCATCTGAGATCGTGTCATAGAGCTGAGTCACAACCTCGATTGCACTCAGAACGTTAACGCGGAATATTTCGTTTACTCGCTCAGAAGACATGTGAGATGCAGGTGTTGGATCAGAAACACCAGCAGTTATGTGCAATGCATCAATTGCGCCGCTGCTGTCGCGAACGTGTTGTAAGGCCTGAGTAACAGAAAGCGGATCGCGAAGATCGACATGCACGTTCTCCCAGGAACTATCTGGGTAGGCCACTAAGTCCATGGAGATTACCCGCCAGCCATCTTGCTGTGCTTGCTGACAGATTGCAGCACCAATGCCAGAACCGCCCCCGACAACCAGGAGGGTCTGGCCGCCGGACATGTCAGGTTCTCCGGAGCGGCTTGAGAAGTGGGAGGGGTGGTGAACCCAGTATCGGTTCGTAAACCCGCTTCCAACCAAGTTCGTCGGTCCCCGTCAGTGAAAACTCAATTGTGATGAGAACACGGGCCTCAAAGACATGACCGCCAAAAGATTCACCTGAGGGTCCGAACAAAACACCGTGAATGTGCGGTGAAGGATTGTTGTCGACATCAATGCCTATGTGACCCTGGATACTTCCGATCTCGGATGCATCATTGACCCTGACAAATCGATTTCCTGGTCCCGGAGTTCCATTGTGGTCACAAGCTGCAACTCCATAATCGATGTAACGCACACTGCCGATGCAGGTGGAAATGACCGAATGACGCCGGTCTGACTCCTCAAACGCATTAATGACAGCCTCGTGCAGGACTTCCCCGGGATCCAGATGCACAAAGGTCGAATTGGCACCAACCTCAATATCCATCATTTCTCCTAAGAAAGTCCTGCACGACGACTGATGTGTTACTTGGTCATGGGTGCTCGGAAGTCCCAGCCTAGTTCCCGCTCTACGGCTGCAGAGATGGAAAGAAGCTCCCACTCTGAGTTGGGTCGACCGATGAATTGAAGACCAACAGGCAAGCCGTCAGGAGTAACTCCACACGGCTGGCACGTTGTTGGAATTCCGACCAAATTGGACGGGAAGGTGAAACGCCAGCAGGCGTCCAACAAGGATTCAGTTGATCCATCTGGCCAGATGAATTCTTCTTGTTCAATCAGCGAAGCCGCGTGAGGTGTTCCTGGAGAGATTAAGAAGTCAACTTTTTCGAAGACATCCCGCATTTGACTCCACAGTTCCTGACGGAAACGAAGAGCCGCGATGTAGTCCTGAGCGAGGAGTGTGTCGCCGAGTGCGAGGTAGCCTTGCGTTGCCTCTGCATACTTTGGACGCTGCTCGCGAAGTGGACCTGAAAACACTGCAGAGGCCTCGCCCAGAACAATTGCGTACTGGGCTGCAGAAGCAGCATGGAGCAGTGGAATCGATACATCAACAATCTTCACACCGATTTTGGCGAGTTGATCCATTGCTTTTACGAAACCTTCGTAAATCCCCGGCTCCATACGACCCTGTTCGAGGTAGTAGGAGCGATCGATACCGACGACAACCTGGCTGGGCTCAGCAAAACGAGGGCTGCCAGAGGACCTGCGCGAGGGTTCACCCGACAGAGCCGCGTACGCCTCAACAAGGTCTTCGATCCGTCGAGCCATCGGTCCTACGGTGTCAAGGGTCCATGTCAGTGGCATGACGCCAGCTGTCGAGAATTTATCGATCGTCACCTTCAACGCTGAGGTTCCCGTAACGGATGCTGGAATTCGCACACTCCCTCCGGTGTCAGTGCCGAGTGCAATTGCAGAGCAACCGGCTGAAACCGCGACGGCTGGGCCACCGCTTGAACCGCCTGGCATGCGAGCTGGATCCCACATATTTCGAACGGGTCCAAACCACGGGTTATTTGATGTTCCGCCGTAGCAGAGTTCATGCAGGTTGGCCAAACCGATGATGTTCGCCCCTGCATTCACCATGGATTGAACAACATCGGCATTCTTGGTTGCCGGAGCGGAATCCAGCCTTGACTTGGTCCCATAGCTATTGCGGTACCCAGCAACATCAATGGCGTCTTTGACCGCGAGAGTTATTCCATGTAGTGGACCGTGGAAAACACCGCGAGCGGCATCTTCATCGAGCTTCTTCGCCCGAGCCTTTGCTTCTTCAACCAAAGGAAGAGTGAAGATGTTGTGATCCCCATTGAACTTGTCGATTTGCTTCGCATTTGCTTCGACGACCTCAACAGCCGAGATTTTTTTTGAGTGAATGGCTGCCGAAAGTTCCGGCACGCTCATGAAAGCTATGTCTGACATGTGAATTCCTCTCTACTGAAAGATCCGTTGAGGATCAAATCCTGGGCTGATCAAATTACTTGATGCCTGATGCACCCCGCCGACAGCCGCATTAATGCCGGCGATCGCCTCTCCACCCACAAGTTCAACAGCCGTGGCTAGAAATGGATGGGAGGCAAAATATCCGGCTCCCACTTCTTGCTCTTGCGCCGAGATTTCACTCATTGCCTTTCCTTTCTCTTGGAATTGTTGATTACATAAAAGCTTCCGACCTATTTGTTAAAGGCTCCTTGTTGCAACAGGAGAATTGGATTTTCACAGATATGGGAAAATTGCGCAAGCAGTTTGGCACCGCCAAGTCCAGTCAGAACTCGGTGATCACCGGAGAGGGTCACGGTCATGAACGTCTCGGTAATAATTTGACCTCCAGCTTGATTGACCAATCTATCCCGCGATCGTCCGATACCAATGATGAAAGTTTGACCTGGCGGAATTATTGGCGTCAATGAATCGATTCCGAACATACCGAGATTCGAAATGGTGCCAATTGCTCCCTGCAAACTCTCTGGCTTGAGGCGCTTGTTTTTTACGTCGTTACTCAAGTTGTGGACTTCTTCACCGATCTTCCATAATGACTTTGATTCGGCATCACGAATG
>JBIIOS010000099.1:0-6575 GCA_044336805.1 Candidatus Nanopelagicales bacterium | reverse complement strand
AACCAAACGAGATGCCGTCGCCCGAGTAAAAATGTCAATTTCAATCCCGCTTTGAGCTAAGCGCTTTGCGGTCTCCACAATGTAAACATTCATGCCACCAGCGTCACCGGTACCCGGCTGATCGAGTGGCGATGTGTGGATGGAGAGCAGTGCAACGCGCATTTATGCAAACCTAATCTGTGAGTGAAACGGCGACGTAGGGTTCACCGGTAACGATTGTTACCACGCGTTTTGACACAGAAACCGCGTGATCTGCATAACGTTCGTAGTAGCGAGAAAGCAGAGTCACGTCGATCGCTTCTTCAACGCCGTACTTCCATGCGGGTGAAAGAACGATGGTGAAAAGTTCCCGGTGGAGACGGTCCATCTCTTCATCGTGGCGGGCGATATCCACACAAAGACTGACATCTTGCGTGGCAATGACCGACCCGGTTTTGGAAACGATTGCCTCGGCCAGACCACCCATCTCCGCAAATGTTCCGCGAACAGCTTGAGGTGCGGCGACTCTGGGGTGACGCATTCGGGCCTGCTTGGCAACATGCTCGGCGAGATCGCCCATACGTTCAAGGGAACTGGAGATGCGCATTGCTCCCAGGAGAACCCGAAGGTCGGCGATACCGGGTTGAAGTGCAATGAGTTCAAAGCACCTTTCATCGATGCTGGATGTCAAGATATCAACTTTTGCATCAAAATCAATAACAGCCTCAGCCAATTGAAGATCAGCGTCGAGTAGCGCCTGGGTTGCTCTATTCATGGCTGACCCGACAAGTCGCGTAACTTCGACCAGGTCGGCAGTTATCGCTTCAATCTGCTCGTCATATGCCTTGCGCATGTTGGCCCCACTCCCTCTCAGGGTGTTAAGCCTACGCCCAATGATTGGATGCGCGAGCACGGTAAGTGAATGGCAAGTAAATGCGAAGTAAATTCCAGGCCCTGTTGATGAAACCTTGGCCAAACTTTCACGTGTCTGACCACTTTATGGGAAGTGATGTTCACCCAAGCCCTTATGCTGACAACTGTGACATTAAGCGAAAAAGGTGAGTCCGGGGGGAAAACCCCCCGTTCGACCGCGATTTACCCCGCGGTCTCGGAGGAGATTGTCCGACTTCTCTCACTGATCACCTCAGCTTCTCTAGTGGTGGCTCCCGACGGCACGGTATTGCGAGCCAGTTCCCGGGCGCTGACTCTAGGAATTGTGAACCGCAGCTCAGTCGCGGTCCCAGATATTGCCGAAATTGTTTCACAGGTGGCCGCTGATGGAGCACCGCGTGAGCAAATATTGCGAGTACGCCGTCCGCCGCTAGGTCGCGAGTTACTGGAAGTCAAAGTGCGGATCGCACCCCTTAACTCTGGGGCCATTTTGGTCTTGATTGACGACTTGGCCGAGGAACGCAAGGTCGATGCCGTGCGACGTGATTTTGTTGCCAACGTCAGCCATGAATTGAAAACTCCGGTTGGTGCACTCTCCCTCCTTGCCGAAGCTGTGTTGACCTCAGCTGATGACAAGGAACAGGTGGAACACTTTGCCGAGAAAATGCAGGCTGAAGCAAAACGACTCGGGAATCTGATCCAAGACGTCATAGATCTTTCACGACTGCAGAGTGAAGACTCGATGGACCGCGCGGAATTGGTTGAGACTGATCAACTGATTAACCGAGCGATCGAAGAAGTGAAAACCTTGGCGGGTGGTCTCGGTATCGAGATCATCCGGGGTGGGCCCGAGGCATCTGTGATTTTGGGGGATCGTGGCCAGCTCCTGACAGCCTTACGCAATTTGCTGACAAATGCGATCAGCTATTCGGCTGAAAACACACAGGTGTCGGTGACTGCGCGCGAGATTGACGGAATCGTCGAGATCTCGGTTAAAGATGCCGGCATTGGAATTCCTTCACATGACTTGGATCGAATTTTTGAACGCTTTTACCGGGTTGACCCCGCTCGCTCGCGCGGCACGGGCGGAACCGGCCTTGGCTTGGCAATCGTGAAACATGTGTGCCAAAACCATGGAGGGGAAGTAGTCGTGTGGTCTGAAGTGGGAACAGGCTCAACATTTACCCTGCGCATCCCCACCTACAACCCGGTGCTCGACGACTCACGTGATTCACATGAGTTCACGGTCGACACTCTTTCCGTGGTGAGAGGCAAAATATCGTGACGCGAATCCTGATCGTTGAAGACGAAGACTCTTTTTCTGATGCACTCTCGTTCATGTTGCGCCGTGAAGGCTACGAAGTCTTTATCGCCGCCGATGGAAATACGGCATTAGCAGAGTTCGACAAGCACGGTCCGGATTTAGTGCTCCTTGATTTGATGCTCCCGGGAATTTCTGGAACAGAGGTGTGCCGAATTATTCGAAGCAAATCAACGGTCCCCGTCATCATGCTTACCGCAAAAGACGGTGAGGTAGACAAAGTTGTTGGCTTGGAACTTGGCGCGGATGACTACGTAACCAAACCATTCTCATCGCGTGAACTCTTGGCACGTGTGCGCGCCGTTCTTCGTCGCAATGGTGAGCAAGACGAGTTGCTTCCGCCAACAATTGAAGCTGGAACCGTACGTATAGACATTGAGCGACATGTTGTCTCTGTGCGTGGAGAGCATGTAACCATGCCTTTAAAGGAATTTGACCTCTTGGAATTCTTGGTGCGGAATTCAGGCAGAGTGCTCACCCGAAACCAACTCATTGATCGGGTGTGGGGAGCAGATTACGTTGGGGACACCAAAACACTTGACGTTCATATCAAGCGTTTACGAGGAAAAATCGAAGTTGATCCCTCGAACCCGGTTCACATCCATACCGTGCGTGGATTGGGATACAAGTTCGACATCTAGTTTGATAACCTCTCGTACGTGATTCCCCAGTGGTAGGCCTTGGCACGATCATCAACGTTGCTGCAATTGTTATTGGCTCACTGATCGGTATTGGTTTAGGTAACCGACTACCCGAAAGAACCCGTGATGTTGTCACAGACTCTCTTGGCATGGTGGTACTCGTAATTGCGGCACTCAATCTTGCCGCGCTGCGGGCTCAGGATTGGATTGATGAAGTGGGTGGCTCTGCCACACTCCTTATTGTTTTAGGTTCACTTATTATCGGGGGAATTCTCGGATCATTTCTTCGTATTGAGGCGCGACTTGAATCATTTGGTGGGTGGCTTCAATCTAAATTCTCACGGGGTAAAAGTTCCGCGGGTCGGGCTCGATTCATTGAAGGCTTCGTTGACGCGAGTTTGATTTTCTGTATCGGCCCTCTGGCAATTCTTGGTTCGCTCTCTGATGGTCTCGGCACAGGAATTGACCAGTTGGCCCTGAAAGCGTCACTCGATGGTTTCGCATCAATCGCATTTGCAGCCTCACTCGGCTGGGGGGTAATCGCCTCGGCGATCTCCGTCGGAGTCGTTCAAGGATTTTTCACAATTCTCGCAGTATTTGTTGGCCCGTTCCTGTCAAGCGCAATGATTGCATCGATCACTGCTACCGGCGGAGTGTTGTTGATTGGCGTTGGCCTGCGAGTGCTGCGCATTAAGTCAGTTGCCGTTGGTGACCTGTTGCCCGCACTGATTATTGCGCCAATTTTGACCGTGATTGTTACGGCGTACGTTTAATTACGGTTTTATACCAGCGTAAATACCGGTTGGTGGAACCACCAAGATGTCGGTCTCGGCGATACCGGCAATCTCAAATTGGAGCCCAAATGGGACATAGGAGCTCATCGTTGCGTTGAGTCCTGGGAGATTCACAAAATGCGTAGCATCCCAGGCAAATGAAATCGACTCACCCGGTGCAATCTCAACGGGGCCAGGGGTGATCGTTGCGGGCTGTTCACCCACGGCGGCAGCGATCAATATGTCAGATGTGAGACCTTGATTGGTGATTCGCATGAGAATCGTGGCATTGCCTGCCTCGTCTTGGACAGCGGTGGCATTATCTACGGTGATTTGGCCAGCTCGAAGAGTATTTCCGTTGCCCGAAGGCTGGGTTGCCTGCACATTGGTGGTCGCCTGTTGGCCGTTGTAACACCCCGTGAGGGCCAGCGAAAGCAGGGTTAGCCCGGCAGCCGTTAGATAAATAGGTCGAAGTCTGGCTGGACGGGAAATCTCGGCGGGTCGCTTCACAGCGTCAGGATACAAGGATGGCCTGGGCGCGCTCCATTCGCGCTGGGGATTCCCTCATGCGCTTAGGGGAGCCTCTCACTGCCGAAGGCGGGCTGAAGTCACCGTGGTAAAGTTGGGCTCTCTGAAAGGGGCTCATCCATATGGCTTTTAAGGTCGGCGAGACTGTCGTTTATCCCCATCACGGGGCCGCACTCATCGAAGCGGTCGAAATGCGGACAATCAAGGGTGAGGATCGCGAGTACTTGGTACTCCGCGTAGCCCAAGGGGATCTCACTGTTCGAGTCCCCTCCGACAATGTCGACTTAGTGGGTGTTCGTGACGTTGTTGACGCAGCAGGACTGGATCGAGTGTTTAGCGTGCTTCGACAGCCATATACCGAGGAACCCACCAACTGGAGCCGTCGCTACAAGGCGAACCTCGAAAAACTTTCATCAGGTGATGTCATCAAGGTGGCTGAAGTGGTTCGTGACCTGTGGCGTCGCGAGCAGGATCGTGGACTTTCCGCAGGCGAGAAACGGATGTTGGCTAAAGCCCGCCAGATCCTGGTGAGCGAACTTGCATTGGCTGAAAAAACCAATGAAGTAAAGGCTGAAGAAATACTAGATGAGGTCTTAGCTTCCTAAGAAAGTTGGGAAAGTGAATCGCACCGCGGCACTTGTCCCGGCGGCTGGTCGTGGTGAACGACTTGGTCCGGGGGAACCCAAAGCCTTACGCGAGATTTCCGGTGTTCCCATTCTTATCTATGCAGTCAGTGTGCTGGCGTCCGCGCGAAGTGTTGATCTTGTTGTTGTGGCTGCCCCGCCCGGTGACGTTGAATCAGTTAGCGCACTTCTTGCCCAGCAAAGTTTCTCTGACAAAGTCAGCGTGGTTGCCGGTGGTGATACTCGGCAGGAATCCGTTGCCAGGGCGCTCATCGCGCTGCCAGCAGATATTGACGTGGTGCTCGTACATGACGCGGCCCGTCCGCTAGTCCCCGTTGAATTGGTAACTGCCATTGTCGCCTCGGTTCGAGCGGGAAACCCAGCGGTGGTTCCCGGGCTGGCGGTCACCGACACCGTCAAGGTAGTTAATAGTGAAGGCGATGTACTTTCAACAATTGATCGTAATTCGCTCCGTGCAATTCAAACCCCACAAGGATTTGATCGTGAACTATTACAGCGTGCTCATGCACAACTCGATGAATCCCAAGGCATATTCACCGATGACGCCGGACTCGTTGAATCAATGGGAATCACTGTGAAGGTAATTGAAGGCCACGTTGAAGCAATGAAAATCACTCGGCCATTTGATCTTGCCATCGCCGAAACGATTATTGCCAAAAGAAGGGCGAGCGGTGTCATCACCTAAACACCCGTTCGTAGGAATTGGCACGGATGTTCACGCATTCGCTCCCGGCCGGCCCTTGTGGCTTGCCGGCTTACTCTGGCCAGGCGAGCCGGGACTTGACGGTCACTCAGACGCCGACGTTGCATCGCATGCAATCTGTGACGCACTTTTGTCAGCAGCTGGCCTCGGTGACCTAGGCTCAGTTTTTGGAACGGCGGATCCCGAGTGGGCCGATGCTTCGGGTGTGAGCCTGGTGTCCCATGTCGCTCGAATGGTCACGGGGCTTCAATTCACCATTGTGAACGTCTCAGTTCAAGTAATCGGTAACTCACCAAAAATAGGAACTCGAAGGCAGGAGGCCCAGGACGTACTCAGTGCTGCTATCGGTGCAGCCGTCCGAGTCTCGGGAACCACGACCGATGGCCTTGGGCTCACCGGTCGTGGTGAGGGAATCGCGGCAATTGCCGTCGCCAGCGTCATGGGAAAATAAGCATTTACCAGACAAAATCTCCCCACTAGTAATGTTCGCATAGTGAGTTTACGGATTTATGACACTTCGACGCGCACCGTGCGGGATTTTGTGTCCCTTGAGAGTGGCAAAGTTGGCATATATCTTTGTGGAGCGACGGTTCAGGCTCCGCCCCATGTTGGTCATATTCGCAGTGGGATTGCCTTTGACGTTGTCCGGCGTTGGCTTACCGCTGCCGGCTATAACGTCACATTCGTTCGAAATGTGACCGATATTGACGACAAAATCATTCATAATGCTGGGCACGACGACGTTCCTTATTGGGTTGTTGCCTTTGAGAATGAACGCGCGTTCACGGCTGCATACGATGCACTCGGGTGCCTTCCGCCAACGGCTGAGCCGCGCGCAACCGGTCACATTCCCGAAATGATCGACATGATGCAAGAGATCATTGATGCAAATCACGGATACGCGCAAGCAGGTGACGTCTACTTCGATGTTCGATCAGATTCTTCTTATGGATCTTTGAGTGGCCAAAAAATTGATGACATGTTGGCAGCCAATGACGCGGTTGCGCTCGGTAAACGTGATCCACGCGATTTTGCAATGTGGAAGGCCGCGAAACCAGATGAACCACACTGGGATACACCGTGGGGTCCTGGTCG
>JBIIOS010000088.1:0-8133 GCA_044336805.1 Candidatus Nanopelagicales bacterium | reverse complement strand
CGATAAATGTGTATTGCCTCCGCCTCGAGTTCGTCGAGGACCGCCGAGTAGGGCACAGTCTGTTGCACTCGAAGACTCCTGACAAACGATTTTCGATGGACGGATGGTTGACCTGCTGGCAAGCCTAATACTGGTGTGAGTGACTACGCCTCGGAGAGTACTTCCATGCTGGATCCCGAATCCGAGCCGGATTCTGCGCGTGCAGCGGCACGCGCAGCGCGCTTATTCATAGCCGACTCATTTCCTTGCGCAATTTCTGCCGGATCCATAAATGGTGATTCGATGACGGTTACCGGGTTTCGAGAGGAAATCCACGAATCCAATTCTGGGCCAGATTCATAAGAGGTGATGAGGCAGTAACGCGGCTGATCTCCGGGATGCCAGACAGCGTGATAGAGGCGTTGAGTGTCAATAACAACCTGCGCGCCCGCTGGCAGTGGTACCCGGACTTCGGTGGAAGGGTCATCAAGATCCTCACGCAGGATCATCATGGAATCAGGATTGTCGGTCAAGTTATAGAAGGATCGAACGATCCAACCTGTACCTTCGGGGTTAAGCCGGTTGTTGTCGTCTCGGTGGAGATTGTAAATTGCGTCGGCATAGGTGTTGGGCTGCAGTTCAATGACCCGACAACGACCAATGTTTGCGCCGACTTCTCGTGCGCGTCTGGTGAGGATCGGTGCGATGTCGATATTTTGTTGCACCCAAACTCCATCTTTATCTGTTTTTGGTGGAGTGTGATTCCAAAAGCCGTCACATTCCATATCTCCATATGCACTTGCCAGCGGCGCAAAACGGGTATCTCCAGAAGACTTCCAATCAACAAAAACCAAATTTTCCCATTCGCGCGGATCAGCCCCTTGCTCGTAGGAATCGACGATTACGAAGCCGGACTGGTCAAATATCGGTAATTGCGTGTAGGACATAACCTCATTTTCGCACTATGTGAGCGGCGAAGCGGCACTCAAAGGCGCGTGTTGGAGAGCATTTTCAGTCTACAAACGACTAAATCACATGTGAGTAAAGGCACAGTGCAGCACTGACTGCGGCGTTGAGCGATTCAACTCCGGGAGCCATCGGGATCCGAACCCCGGTAAAACTCCACTTTCCGGAGACCCAAGGCTCGCTTACCCCATGGGCCTCTGAGCCAATTACCCAAATTGGATTGCGAGAACTTGCTGTCATGTCAGGGCGTAGTTCAACGGAGCCCTGACCGGTAAGAACGAAAACCGGTCGATCTTTGGGCAGCACTTCCGGCCCGGCAACTTGAGCTATCGGGACGTGAAAAAGTGAACCTGCGCTACTGCGAACAACCTTTGAGTTGAGTGGGTCGACACATGAACCAAATGTGAGAATTCCAGCAGCACCGGCTGCATGGGCCGTACGAATAATTGTGCCCATGTTCCCCGGGTCAGACAGTGAATCAAGAATAACTATCTGACCTGGCCGAGACAAAATTTCTGTTGAGTCCTGTGCGGAAATTGAACACAGGGCCAACACGCCCTGCGGCGACTCCGACTCACACAAGGCACTCATTACTTCAGTTGAAACCAGTGTGGTTGCGACGTCAAAACTCTCGAATTGCTCGAGATACTCCTCGGTTAAGAAAAGTTCCTCGATTCGATCGCTGGGAGCCATCGCAACAACGGATGGGCCCTCGGCGAGAAAGTGCCCCGCTGCGTATCGAGAAGACTTCTTGTGAAGTTTTGCCAGCTCCTTTACCCGCTCTGATTTACGCGAGGTTATGGTGCGCAACTAGACGCTCTGCGCTGGAACAGCAGCACGAGCCACTTCTATTAATGCGGCAAAAGCTGCATCATCATTGACGGCAAGTTCCGCCAACATGCGACGATCTACTTCCACGTCAGCAGCCTTCAAGCCCTGAATGAAACGGTTGTAGGTCATGTCATGTGCACGGGCTGCGGCATTGATGCGCTGAATCCATAGACGACGGAAATCACCCTTACGCTTGCGACGGTCCGCATATGCGTAAACCATTGAGTGCGTAACCTGCTCCTTGGCCTTTCGGTACAAACGTGACCGTTGTCCGCGGTAACCGGAAGCGCGCTCGAGAATTACCCGACGCTTCTTGTGAGCATTTACTGAACGCTTAACGCGTGCCATGACTTCTCCTGATATTCGTTAGTTGAAAAAATACTTTGTTTACTGGGGCAATATTTATGACAATTAGTTGTTTTGATTAACGGCCAAGAAGCTTCTTGACCGACTTCAAATCCGCTGGTGAAACTTGCTGGTCGGCGGCAAGGCGACGAGTTCGCTTACTTGATTTCACCTCGAGCAGATGGCGCTTGTTGGCCTGCTCGCGCATGATTTTTCCAGAACCGGTTACCTTGAAACGTTTCTTGGCACCGCTATGAGTTTTTTGCTTCGGCATGATCTTTCCTTTCAGTCCGTTTCCTGCGAAACGGGAGCTTCGTCGGTTGCAGGAGTTTCTTCCTGCTTCTTTCCTTCAGGCTTCTTCCGCAGCGGTGCTAGCACCATGAGCATGTTGCGCCCATCTTGCTTTGGAGCGGCCTCTACAAATCCAATTTCAGCTACATCTTCAGCTAAACGACCCAGTAACTTGATTCCAAGCTCGGGCCTGCTTTGCTCGCGTCCACGGAACATAATGGTGATCTTGACCTTGTCCCCAGCCTTTAGGAATCGAAGCACGTGACCTTTTTTCGTTTCATAGTCATGTGAATCAATCTTGGGTCGAAGCTTCATCTCCTTGATCACGGTATGCGACTGGTTCTTGCGCGATTCACGTTCCTTGAGGGCTGCTTCATACTTGAACTTGCCAAAATCCATGATTTTGCACACGGGTGGCTTTGACGTTGGCGCAACTTCAACAAGGTCCAGATCTGCTTCAAGGGCTAACCGGAGGGCGTCTTCAATCTGGACAACGCCTACCTGCTCGCCTGCCGGTCCTACAAGGCGCACCTCGGGGACACGGATCCGGTCGTTGATCCTTGGTTCGACGCTGATGGCGCCTCCTATCGATTGAACGTTTGTCTCCTGCACATGAGAAAACCTCCGGCGCAGCGCGCACGGAGGTACCGGCAGGGTGAATACACCCTGTGCAAAAACCCCTAGGGGTTAATGCCTTGACCAAGGAGATTGAAGTGATTGGGCATTTCCATGACACAATCCATACATCTTTTGGTGGGAACCGATGCTCCGCTTGCGGGACCTGGGTTTGACCCCGAGTCCAAGGACTGCCAGAGTAACAGGTGTGAACGAAGAGAATTCTGCTGCCCTTGATATCTCAGAAGTACCCGCCATCGAAGTGGTCCTAACGGTGTCAGTTCACCTGATGTCCGCTGCGGCGATTGCCTGTGGTTTAGCCGAGGATGGTGAGGGATCTGACCTAGCCGAAGCCAGAATCTTGATTAATGCTCTGGCCGGGTTAGTGGTCGCGGCTGCCCCGGACCTTGGGGCGGTACACGCTGCCCCACTTCGGGACGGACTTCAAAGCCTTCAGCGGGCCTTTCGTGAGCAGTCGGCAATTCCCGACCCACCCGGGATGGGGCCTGGCGAGGCACTTACCGGACCTGTTTACTAGATCGCCTCTTTATTAGATCGCCTCGCCTGATCCTCGAGCACGAATCGCTACCCCTGCCGGAACAAAACTGTGTAGGGCAGAGTCACTCTGAACGATTTTTTCAACTGTTTCCATCAGATGTTTTGAAACTTCTAGCTGCAAAACCCCGTCTTTCCGGAACTCAAAATCAATGTGATCCCCCAAATCTGTAAGGCGTTCCCGCAGCAGAAGCACCGCCCTAGACCGTTGATCTTTCGCAGATAACTTGACGATGTCAGCCAAAACCAGGGTCGCGCTATGTGCACCCCCAAGGTCAATGATGATCCCTTGGGCATTTTCATCCAGTGCCGCTTCTGCAGCATCGGGAGCAGTCATCGGCACAGGACGAGCATCTGGATTCCATTGGGTGAGGGCATCGATACCGGTGAAGCAGAGAAGTCCCAAACGACCATCCCTGGCCAGCAGGCAAGCCACACTCATGTACGAATGCTTGTCCCCTTCACCTGGTTCTCCCGTGGTCTGCGCAACGAGCGCGATAAAGAGCCGTGAGGAAGCCAATGCAGCCATGAGGACCTTGATGTCGCCAGTTGCTAATGCCATGCGCACATGGGGATCGGCTTCCCCTTGGTCATTGGCCCACTGAGGTTGAAAGTCCCCCAGTCCCACGCCCTGACCGAGAGCGATCTCGTCACTGTGGGGGTGCTCGTGCATGTGGAAACTGTACGCACGGCAGACTCAATCTGTGACGTCAACGTCGAGCTCTCATGCAACTCAAGTAACTGCGACACCGTCATGGATGGTGCTCACCGCGGTCTCGCTCGTTGCAGTGAATCTGCGTCCCGTTATCTCTAGCCTTCCCACCGTCGCTATCGACATAGTTGAAGTAACGGGCTGGAACTCAGCAACCATCGGTGTGCTGACAACTATTCCAGTGTTGTGTATGGGGCTTTTCGCACTTGCAGTTCCCGCATTAGCCATGCATTTCGGCCGCAAGCGCCTTGTGATCTTTGCCCTAATTGCCCTTACCGCCGCAACTTTGCTCAGAGCCGTTGAGGCAGTTCCCGAATTACTGTTTCTGTCCGCATTCCTTGCGGGGGTCGGTATTGCATTCGCGGCCGGACTTATTCCAGGCATCGTTCGAGAACAACTTCCCCATTCAATTGGAAAGGCGAATTCAACGTGGACCGCATCACTCGCCAGTGGAGCGGCACTTGGCGGGGCGCTCACGGTTCCCCTGGCGCTATGGCTTGGATCTTGGTCACTCGCACTCGCTCTCTGGGCCGTGCCTGCATTAATCGCCTTGGCTTTCTGGCTGTTTGTTGAGCGCAAATCGACCGCACATGATCGCCCCACCGTCATTGTTCGGCTTCGCGAATTGCCATGGCGAAATAAAATTGCATGGGCGCTGGCCTTGAACATGACTTGCAACTCGATTATTTATTACAGTTCGCTCGCATGGATTGCGCCCTCTTATGAAGCACGCGGGTGGACTCAGGAGAATGCCGGATGGCTCTTTGGTCTATTCACCATATCCCAAGTAGTAGCCGCCTTCCTTCTTGCTGGCTTGGCTGTACGTATAAATCATCGAAGGGCCTTATTCGTTGTAATTATTGGGTTGGCCTCGATCTCACTCTTTACCATCGCGTGGCTGCCTGACTTAGCACCAGGATTGGTGCTTCTCATCTTCGGCTTTGTACTTAGCGGGAGTTTCGCCATGACACTAGGGCTGCTAAGCGAATACAGCAAAGATTCAGCGAGTGCCGCTCGCCTCACTGCAATGGTATTTTTTATAACCTACACAATTGCCGCTGCGGGGCCATTAATCGCTGGAACTCTTCTCGACTTTTTTGATTCATGGTCCTTAGTTTTCACGTTTTTAGGAGGCGCAGCCCTTCTGCAATTATTGACTGTTATTCCCCTGCGCCGTGGCGAATACGTCAACTAAAGCCGGCATGCATGAATATTGGTGACTAGAATTCCCTTTGCACCGAGAGCAAATAGTTCGTCCATTATTCGATGAACATCGGCACTAAGAACCATTGAACGAACTGCCGACCATCTCGGATCCTGCAATGATGACACCGTCGGTGATTCAATCCCGGGCGTGATCTCACATGCTTGCGATAAGCGATCATTAGGAATGTCGTAGTCAACTAACACGTAGGATCGCGCAACATTCACACTATGTAGCCTGCGCTCAAAAGTGTCCTGAGCCTGGGTTTTCTCAGAGTTCGCTGGGCGAATCAGAATTGCCTCGGACTCCAAAATTGGATCCCCGATAACTTCAAGACCAGCAGCGCGCAAAGTTGCTCCCGTTGCGACAACGTCGGCAACGGCATCAGCAACTCCCAGCGCGACAGCGTTTTCAACGGCTCCATCCAAGCGGACGATGCGGGCCTGAATCGATTGAGTTGCCAACCAGGATTTCAACAGACCTTCATAAGATGTCGCAATTCTTTTGCCATTGAGTTCTGCGAGTGTATTAACGGTTCCACTGGGTACAGCGACTCGAAAAGTGGATGGGGCGAACCCAAGCTGCATGATTTCAACAGCTGGTGCCCCACTGTCCAGCAGCATGTCACGTCCAGTGATCCCAAGGTCAATTTTTCCCGCACCAACATACACAGCGACATCTTTTGGGCGAAGGAAAAAGAACTCAACGTCATTAGCCACATCCGTCACGACGAGCGCCCTCGGATTGGTCGAAACTAAATACCCTGCTTCGTTAAGCAGTGCCGCGGCAGGCAGCGCTAATTGACCTTTATTGGGAAGTGCGATGCGCAGCATGGCCGATCCTTTCCATTAACGTACTCGCTATAAATTCTTGTAGACGTCATCCATGCTCAATTCATGTGTATGCATCAGCAAT
This sequence comes from Candidatus Nanopelagicales bacterium, assembly GCA_044336805.1. Lineage (GTDB taxonomy): Bacteria > Actinomycetota > Actinomycetes > S36-B12 > S36-B12 > UBA4592. The sequence continues at coordinate 1,720 of JBIIOS010000088.1, read as the reverse complement.
TGAATGTGATAGATCAACTGGGAAATCTCTAGCGCGAGCGCTTCTTTTCCTTGATACTCGGCAGCCATCCAAACTTCGGCAGCCTCTTCCACGATTTTTTTTCCGATAGCGTGGGTACCAGCTTGGACAAGGCGAACTGATCCGGACTCGGTGTCACCAGCGGCTACTTTATCGGATAACTCAATATAGAGTTCCTCAAAAGATTTTCCCGATCGTGTTGACGTCACCCTTACAGCCTAGCGAAACCCGGTTGGTATTCCTCTTCCCGCCAGCCCGAAAGTACCTTGCGCGAGCAGCGCCATGGCGAGTGCAGCTTCCGCGGCTTCAGTACCCTTATCCTCGCCCGAATCGGTGAGACCGGCGCGATCAAGTGCTTGCTCTTCATTGTCGACGGTCAACAATCCAAACCCAATTGGGGTGTGTGTATCCAGTGCAACGCGAGTCAGCCCCTGGGTCGCGCCATTACAGACAAATTCAAAATGGGGTGTACCTCCCCGAATAACTACACCCAATGCGACCAGTGCATCAAATTTGTCACTCCTGGCAGCTAGCTGTGCGCCTAGGGGCAACTCAAATGCCCCGGGTACGCGAATCAGCTCATGTGTTGCTCCGGTCCGCTCGCAGGTGCGTATTGCTCCCTCGATCAACCCGTTCATAATGACTTTATGCCATTGGGCTGCAATGATTCCGACTCGAAGCCCCCGTGCATCTAATTCCAACTTCGGGGCATTTGCTCCACTCATAGATTCTCCTGTACTGGGGCGAAGGCAAGGATTCGCTCTACGTATTTGGCTAGCGCATCAACTTCGAGATTTACTTCACTTCCCACACCAATTTTCCCCAAAGTAGTATCCCTCAATGTAGTCGGAATAAGTGAAACGCTAAACCATGGTTGCATTTCAATAGGCTCACTTACCTTGACCACGGTCAGGGAAACCCCACTTACGGTGATTGAACCTTTTTCAACGACGTAGCGCGCAATGTCTTGCGGTAAATCAAATGTGATCAGTGTCCATTCATCACTGGGTTCAATCGATCGCACAGTGGCAACCGCATCAACGTGGCCTTGAACAATATGACCGCCAAGGCGCCCCGAAAGAGGCATAGCTCGCTCAATATTCACCGGGTCACCCAGATTCAATGCACCAAGGGCACTGCGCTTGAGAGTTTCTTGCATCAGGTCTGCGGTAAAACTGTCCTCGTCAAATTGGGTGACGGTCAGACACACTCCATTAACGGCAATGGATGCTCCGATGTGTGCATCGGATAACACGCCCGGGGCGGCAAAAGTGATCCGCGAAGAATCCATACCGGGACTAATAGCAAGAACAGAGCCGGTTGTTTCAACTATGCCGGTGAACATAATTACAATCCTACCGCTGATTCGAGTTCGCCAACGTGAACGAGGTCCGAGCCCAAAGTGAACGTCGAGGTGATCTTTATTCGACGCATAAGTGGTGAATCGGTGGTTAAGGACCGGGGCCCTGCACCCAGGGTCACCGGAGCAGTGATGCTGATCACTTGATCGATGCAATCTGCTCGAATAAATGCCGCAGCTAACGTCGGGCCTCCTTCCAACAGGACGTGGTTGATTCCCAAATCTGCTAACGCAAGAAGCGCGACCTTGGGGTCATGGGTTGCCAAATGCAAAAACTCTGCTGGAGCCACATCACGCATTCCCATCACCACTCGCAATGGCTGTGAATCTTTTAATGAGCCA
>JBIIOS010000029.1:0-17222 GCA_044336805.1 Candidatus Nanopelagicales bacterium | reverse complement strand
GAATGTTTGGGTTCCAACCAAAATCGCACCTACCCGCGATCGCAATTCATGAGTGAAAACCTGCGATTGCATTCCACTAATGGCTGTGCGATCTCCCGATTTGGCCGCAACGCGTCCATCGAGGCTTTGCGCAAACTTCCAGGTGACAAAGGGAACGCCAGTTCTCATTCGGTGATTCCACTCCCTGTTCACCAAAATCGAACGCTCCGCTTCAATTTCTCCGTAGACTTCACACCCTGCAGCTTTTAATACCTCAGCTCCCCCGCCAGCCTCAGCGCTTGGGTCGGGCTGGGCGTAATAAACCCGGCGTATCCCCGCCTCAATGATGGCTTGGGTGCATGGAGGAGTCCGACCAAAGTGAGAACATGGTTCAAGGGAAACGTAAAGGTCAGCGTTGGCGGCCTTGACACCGGCAACGGCAAGTGCTTCCACTTCAGCATGGGCGGTTCCCGCTCCGTGGTGGTAGCCCGTTCCTACAACGACTCCGTTGCTCACGCACACTGCACCAACTCGCGGATTTGATGAATACGGTCCAAGTTCGGCAAGCTCGATAGCCTGCATCATGAACTGTGTATCGATGCTCACCTAATTTTCCACCAGCGCCTTGAGGTCACGAACAGCCTGAGCTGGGTCGGGGTTGGAATAAACACATGAGCCAGCAACGAAGACATTTGCGCCGGCCTCTTTGCATTCGATGATGGTTGCGGGGGAAACCCCACCATCGACTTCAATCCAAATCTCAGCTCCACCTATTTCGCGCGCTCGAGCAACTTTTGGCATCATGTCACTCATGAAGGCTTGGCCGCCAAAACCAGGTTCTACCGTCATGATCAAGATCATGTCAAGGTATTCGAGGACCCCATCCAGCGATTCGAGGGTGGTTTGCGGCTTTAGAGCGGCTGCAACCCTGGCACCCGTGGAACGAATGTTGTTGCACAAAGTGCGGGGATCTCTTGCCGCTTCAATATGAAAAGTCACCGAATACGCACCTGCTTCCCCATAAGCGGGGGCCCAGCGATCAGGATCGTTGATCATGAGGTGTACGTCTGCTCGCAGCGAAGTTTGTGCAATTACGCTGGCAACAACCGGTAACCCAAATGTCAGATTGGGTACAAAGTGGTTGTCCATAACATCAAGGTGAATGAGATCAGCCACACTCTCCACCTTGGAGATTTCCTCACTCAACCGCCCCAGATTGCTATTGAGCACACTCGGTGAAATCAGCATGCTCACAGACTATCCCCCGCGTTCTAGACTCGGCGTAAAAGCGCGAAGAACATGGCATCGGTGCCATGTATATGTGGCCACAGTTGAACATTAGGGCCGCTGCCAAGGTCGCTCACTCCAGGAAAAAGAACCCGAGCATCTTCTTGTTGAACGTCGGTTCGGGACTGCAACACGCTGTCAACGACGGCCCATGTCTCCTCGATGTAGGGCGAGCAGGTTACGTAGGCAATAACTCCACCGATACGAGTGGAGTCAATCGCTGCAAGCAACAGTTCCTCCTGCAACTCAGTAAGCGCCAATGTTTCCCTTTTGGTCTTGCGCCAGCGGGCCTCCGGCCTGCGACGCAACGCACCCAAACCAGAGCACGGGGCATCGAGAAGTACCCGATCAAAAAATCGGTTACCCCACGGGCGCTCACGCGCATCACCCGTGAGCAATTGGGCCGATGCACCCACAATTTTCTGCATGAGATCCACGCGATGTTGATGTAGGTCAACGGCAATGAACTCCACACCTTCAGGGACTGCGTCACTAATCAACGCAGCCTTGCCGCCGGGTCCAGCACACATGTCAAGCCAGGAACTTTCTGGACCGGTTGGCCGGGCAAGAAGGAATGCCTGAGCGACTAATTGACTGCCTTCATCTTGCACAATGGCGCTTCCATCACGCACCTGTTCCAGTTCCAGTGGAATCACATCGGTGAGAACACGCGCCTGTTCACTCCATCTGCCGGGGATCGTTCCAACGATCTCCCGTTCCCCATCTCGGACGGCTATAACAGGATCAGCCGCCGTGTTGTTTGCCTTTAGGAGCGTCTCCAACTCGCTCGCTGCAGATCGATTGTGGGCCAGTGATTCCTCAAATGCTGTGACCATCCAATCCTGATGGGAGTAACGCTCACCGAGACCTAATGTATCAATGTCAAATTCTGATTTGGTGATACAACGCAAGACTGCGTTTACGAAACCAACACGAGCTTTAATGTGGCTAGCATCTTTCCCTTTGACCGAAACCCGGGCTAAGGAAGCGCATGTGTCGACCGCAGCATGATCGGGGACTCGCATTGCATAAATCTGGTGAATTCCCAAACGTAAAATATCAATAATTTCAGGCTCAACCGTGATCAAGGCACGCGAAGAACATTTCTGCGCCATTGAATCATAGAGAGATTGATTACGTAAAACGCCGTAGGCAAGTTCAACCGTGAACGCTGCATCACGGCCGTTGAGCTTATATCTGCGCAGCACTTGCGGTAACGCTAGGTTTGCATATGCGCCCTCGTCACGAACCAGGCGCAGCAACTCAAGTGCAGCCATGCGTGGTTGGTCACTACTGGGATAGCTCTTTGATTCATCTTCCATTAGAAAAGTCTCACCACTCCTGCGCGCAATCCGCGCAACCAGTCGGTTGCATCCATGAATACCTTGCCAGCAGGTTTCACTTGAGAAAGTTCTAGTGCATATGTCGCGCTACCAACAAATACACGCTTGTCAACGCAAGAAGTGACACCAGGTTCCAGGACTACGTCTCGATTTATGAGTACTGGGGCAATTGATACTGGGGTTCCGTCTTCGCCGGTGTCAGTCATGGTCCATGCCCCGGGTGTCGGTGTCATAGCTCGGATTCGACGATCAATTTCAATTGCCGGCAAGTGCCAATCAATTCGTGAATCGGCTTTACTTATCTTCGGCGCAAAAGTTGCCAGATCAAGCTGTTGGGGAATCGCCCTGATCGACCCTATTTCGAGTGCATCGAGTGTTTGTCTCAGCAGGAGGGATCCCGAATCCGCCAGAATGCCCAGTAGCGAACCGCTTGTGTATCGGGGGTCAATAGTGTGGGTGACCTGGCCAAGGATCGGTCCAGTATCCATACCTTTGTCGATGCGAAATGTTGTTGCACCCGTGATCGAATCACCGTGCCAAATACTGTGTTGCACCGGCGCCGCTCCACGCCACTGGGGCAAAAGTGAGAAATGTAAATTGATCCAACCATGTTCAGGAATACTTAACATGGTTTCAGGGATCAACTGACCGTAGGCAACTACGGGAATCACATCAGGTTTAAGTGACCGCAAAACTGAGTCAAGATCGCGAACTGAAGCTGGATGCAATACGTCAATTCCTTGGCTCAAGGCCAATTCGTGCACTGGACTGCGCCGCACTTCACGCCCTCGACCCGATTTTGCGGGCGGTTGAGTAATTACAGCTAGAACTTCATGCTGAGATGAAATCAGGTTGATTAAAGATGGAAGTGCGGCTTCCGGAGTTCCAGCGAAAACAAATTTCAACTTACATCCACTTTTGCGAAATTGCGTGCGGGCTCGTTCGGACGACAAGATCGTCACCGAACCACTCGCTGGCTCGGATTTCTTTCATTGCCTCTTTGCGTTCTTCCATTCCAAGCCTGTCAATAAAAATAATTCCATCAAGGTGATCTGTTTCGTGCTGTACACACCTGGCCATGAGATCAGAGCCCACCAGCTCGACCGGTTCACCATACATATTGAACCCATTTGCAACGACACTTCGAGAACGAGGTGTGTCAAATGACAGCCCCGGGAGCGACAGACAACCTTCCTCACCCAATTCCGTTTCCTCTGAGAGTTTGAGGGTTGGGTTCACCAAATGGCCAAGTTCGTCGTCTACCCAATAAGTAAACACTCGGAGGGAGACCCCTAATTGGGGTGCGGCAAGTCCAAGCCCCGGCGCGTCCTCCATGGTGTCAATGAGGTCGGCAACCAATTTGTGCAATTCCTTATCAAAGTCCACAACCTCAGCTGCGCGGGTGCGCAATACTGGGTCGCCAAAGATTCTGATGGGTTGAATTGCCATGCACTAAGTCTAGGACATGGTGTTGTTGGTCAGAAATCGCGCGGATCCATGTGAATTCGCACAAACGAATTCTTAGGATCCGCCGAGCGAGTTCGCATGATCAGACCTAATGTGTTCGAAAGTTCGCTGCCATCTGCCCGGCGAACGATGAGGAAAACAGTCGAGGTTTCACCATCAATAGGTCCCATGAGTCGAGCCGTAACGCTCGCTTGGACCTGTGTGGCGACCGCTAGGACAGCGGCACGCTCACCGGTAAGCATGGCGACACGGCTCGAGGGTGGTAGGTGGGCTTGAGAGCGATCAAGGCATTCGCGCCCGGCGAACCATGGACTGTCCCAGCGTGCGACAGCTTGAGATTCCCTCTGTCCCGTATCTCCGGTTAATACGATCGGCGCACCCACTCTCCCCCTGACCGCGGCCGAGAATGCTCGCCGCACGAGTGACTCACTCGTGGTCAATGAAATCGATTGTGCAAACATATCAAGGACAACAACAGCGGCAAATCCATTTTCCGCGTGTGGTTCTGCACCCTGTGTTGCAACTACAATTCTCGATTGGGAATCGACGTTTGTCACAACATGCTCCTGCTGCGACCACACAACCGGGGTTCCTGCAAATGCACGTCCAAGTTCTTCTGCTGTTCGCTCGGCTCCAATCGCAAGGGCCTTGATCTTGGTTCCGCCACAGGCACAACGCCAGCCGCCTGCGCCACAACGACAACAGGTCAATTGCTCTCCCGGGAGATTCTTATTCCCCTGCTGGATCGCTCCGCCGCAGGAACAAATTGCGCGCTCACCGCACTGGGTGCAAAGAAATGCCGGAATGTACCCCCGTCGACCAACCGAAACCAAAATCGGTCCCGATGGGAGTGATTCCTTGATTGCCTGCCAAGCCAATTGAGGTATCCGGGATTGGTGCGGGTCGCGCTCAATTGCTGTGTCGGTGAGTGTTCGCACCTGAGCGCGGACAGCGTCAACTGCCGGCCTGTCCGCCGTGATGCTCTGGCACCACCCCGAATCACACCATGACTGTGTGGTGGCCGAACGAGAGAATCCCCCAACAATCAGCGAGCAGTCGGATCGGTGGCTGCGCAAAGCAGCAACTTCCCGAGCATCCCAATAGGGGGCATGGGCATCGCTGTAGGCATCATTGAAGTCATCCCACATGATGATTGCCTTGAGGTTTTCTACGGGAGCGAATACAGCCGATCGGGTCCCGACCACAATTCTTCCGCGCCCCGAATGCACTTCAAGGAAATTCCGGTATCTCTCGCCTTGACCCAGGTGCGTGGAAATGATTTCCGATTGAGGGATGACCGCAACTAGGCGTTCAATTGATGATGCATCGGGTACGAGAAGAATGACTCCAGCCTCTGGATCGGATTCCTGTAGTGAATGGACTAATTCGGCCATTTCTTCCCACCACAGCGATGCAGGAGCGCTGGCCCAGACGGCACGGACGCATTCACCTTTCTTCAGCTGTTCCAACAAGGCGCTCCCATGTGAATAGGGCGCCCAGGCGTTGAGATGTAGCACCGGCGTTTGCCTCGCAATGTTGGTTTTCCGGGACTCGCCCGCTGTGGACTTATTGGGAACGGCTGCCCTGACGACATCCCAGAACATGCCGACGTACCTGTCACAAACGGCGCGCACCAAGTCAAGTGTTTGCGGTGTGAGTCCGGGTCCTATTGCTCGCTCTATGGGAGCCAATTTGGTAAATTCAGATTCAGTTATCCGATCAACAACTATTGCGTCGGCTAATTTCCCGGAGAATCGCACCCTGACCCGATCACCAACTCGACATTGAGCGTCGATAGCTGCCGGCACCAGGTAGTCAAAATCCCGGTCAAGGTGTGAAACCGGGACATTGACGCGCACGCGCGCAATGGGATTTTGTGCGGCAATTTCAACAACTTTTTTTGCCGCAGGTTTGACTTTTTTGCGCGCAACGGCAGAATCAGCCAATAGATACAGCTGATCCCCTTGATCCATGTGCGCCTATTTCATCACGTGAAGAAAGTACAAAATTAGTTCGAAATCGCGGCCGCGAGTGCTTCAGCGCGGTCCACTCGCTCCCAAGTAAAGAGACCGCCTTCGGCGGGACGACCAAAGTGACCGTATGCAGCAGTCGGCCGGTAGATCGGGCGCAAGAGTTCTAGGTCGCGGATGATCGCGGCGGGACGTAGATCAAAGACACTCAAAACTGCCTGCTGAATCTGTTCGTCGGGCACGATTCCCGAGCCAAAAGTCTCAACAAAAACTCCGACCGGGTGAGCTTTGCCAATTGCATAAGCTACCTGAACTTCACAGCGGGTGGCCAAGCCTGCAGAAACCACGTTCTTGGCTACCCAACGCATTGCGTAAGCGGCTGACCGGTCGACCTTTGATGGATCCTTCCCGGAGAAAGCACCGCCACCATGTCTCGCCATGCCACCGTAGGTGTCAACGATGATTTTCCGGCCGGTCAATCCCGCATCACCCATGGGTCCGCCAACAACAAAATTACCCGTTGGATTCACGAGAAGGCGCACATTTGAAGAGTCCAAATCGATCGTTTTCAAAATTGGATCAACAACATATTTTTTCATCTCCGGCGATAACTGGCCGTCGAGATCAATGCCTTGTGCATGTTGACTACTCACCACGATTGTTTCAATGTGCAGTGGTTGATCATTCTCGTCGTAGGCGATGGTGACCTGGGTCTTTCCATCGGGACGTAGGTAGGCCATCTCTCCAGACTTTCGAACAGCCGAAAGTTGTTGGGCTAGTTTGTGCGCCAGCGAGATTGGAAGTGGCATGAGCTCGGGGGTATCGGTGCACGCGTACCCGAACATAAGCCCCTGATCACCGGCTCCCTGTCGGTCCAATGGATCAACGCTTCCACCCTCGCGCTCTTCAATTGCATCGTTGACACCTTGGGAAATATCCGGTGACTGCTGACCAATTGACACTGATATCCCGCATGAACCGCCATCGAATCCTTTGTCGGAGCTGTCGTAGCCGATTTCCAGAACAGTGTCGCGCACTAGCCCCATGACGTCGGCGAAACCTTCGGTAGTCACTTCCCCAGCAACGTGGACTTGCCCTGTTGTCAGCATGGTCTCCACCGCTACGCGACTGGCTGGATCCTGTCGCAGTAAATCATCAAGGATGGCATCGCTGATTTGATCAGCCATCTTGTCGGGATGACCTTCGGTGACCGACTCAGAAGTAAATAGACGATGAGCCACGTGACTCCCCTTCTTCGCTTTTAAGAAATGTATGTGAATATTTGAAACGTACTAATCTTTGCTCGCGGGAACACCAGAGTCTAACGGCCCAAGTAGTTCAGCTAGACGATGAACCACGGCGTGGGCGACATTTAGTTTTGACCCCCGGATTGGTCCGGTCACGTTGTGGCTCTCAACCAATAAGACTTCAGTATTGTCTGAGCCAAATATCTGGCCGTCGCTGACGTTATTCACAATTATTGCGTTGGCACCTTTGGCAGCAAGTTTCCCTCGTGCAAACTTGGTCAACTCGTCAGGATTAGCCGTGGTTTCTGCTGCAAATCCAATAATGAGCGGGGCGACACCCACACCTCGTTGAGCACAAATATCAGCCAAAATGTCGGTGGTTTGCTCAAGCCCGATGCTCTGGACGCCCTCAGCTTTTTTAATCTTTATCGCAGATTGCGCAACCGGCCGAAAATCGGCAACGGCTGCAGCCATGACTACGCAATCGGGCTGCTCACCCATGAGGCTGACGAGAACTTTGTGCATCTGCTCACCGCTAAGTGCCCGAATGACTTCAGCACCCGCAGGTGGGTCAATTTCCATGTGCCCTGCGACAAGAGTCACTCGAGCGCCAGCAGCTAGTGCCGCTCGAGCCAAAGCAACGCCCTGCTTACCGCTACTTCGATTCCCAATGAAGCGAACAGGATCCCAATCTTCTTGGGTACCTCCTGCGCTAATCACAATGTGCCGACCCACGAGGGCTCCGGTATTGGCATGGAGCTGTGCTTCGATGGCATCGAAAATCTGTTTCGGAGCGGGAAGTCGACCGCTTCCAACGTCGGATCCGGTCAAAGGGCCGGTATCTGGGTCCAGAATTATGTAACCGCGTGTTCGCAAAAGAGCCACATTTGCTCTGGTCGCTGGGTGCTCCCACATCTGTGTGTGCATGGCAGGAGCTAAAACCACAGGTGCGGTTGCGGTGAGAAGAATGTTGGACAACAGATCACTCGCAATTCCACGCGATGACCGTGCCATAAAGTCCGCGGTTGCCGGTGCAATGACAACAAGGTCTGCAGACAATCCTTGATCAACATGCGTCACATTCCCACCGCCATCCCACAGACTGGTATTAACGGGATTTCCCGAAAGCGCCTCAAAAGTGGGGATACCAACAAAACGAAGAGCATTGTGAGTCGGTACAACATTTACTTCATATCCTGCTTGAGTGAGCAGGCGCAAAAGTTCAACGGATTTGTATGCGGCTATTCCGCCGCACACGCCCAGGATTACCCGAGGCAAGTTAGTCCTTCTCAACCTCGACGCTTGCAGCCGTGAGACCGTTATCGGTTCCACCGGATGCAATCTGTGATTCAGGGAACGTGCGCGCAGACGTCAACAGACCCGCATCAATTTCACGCAGGGAAATCGAAAGTGGCTTCTCTTGAGCCTGGGTTTCGACGAGTGGACCGATGTATTCGAGGAGTCCTTCACCCAATTGGGCGTAGTAAGCGTTGATCTGACGAGCTCGCTTTGCGGCGTAACTGACCAAGGAAAACTTCGAGTCAGTCTTGGTCAGAAGGTCGTCAATCGAGGGATGGGTAATGCCTTCAGGACGTGCGTTCATGAATCCTCATTTCGGGGGTCAGAACAGAACTCTAGCAAGGCGGTTGCCGTGCGGCTGACATCGGCATTGACCAGAACGTGGTCGAACTCTGACATTGCCGCCATTTCTCCGTGGGCGATCTCTAGCCGGTCTGCAAGGGCCGCCTCGTCTTCAGTCCCCCTTTTGCGCAATCGGGCGTCCAATTCGGCAACACTCGGGGGGGCTATGAACACCAAAGTTGCATCAGGGGCCTGCTCGCGAACCTGGCGGGCACCTTGAACTTCAATCTCCAAAATTACTGGGACACCGGCCTCCCGTCTGGCCTGAACCGGCTCGCTGGGCGTTCCATAGCGATTGCCAGCGTATTGTGCCCACTCGAGCATGTGGCCAGATTCAACCAACTCAGAAAACTCGGTACCGGAGACAAATGAGTACGAAACGCCATCAACTTCCCCCAATCGAGGTGCACGAGTAGTGGCCGAAACAGAAAGCCATAGATTCGGGTTCAACTCAAGGGCACGGGCAACCACGGTGCTTTTGCCAACTCCGGAGGGCCCCGAGACGACAATCAATGGGGCAATTTGTTGTGATTCCTTGGTTGGTCTTTTCACGATTGGTCAATTTCCCGAGCAATTGCAAGAGCTGCTGAGTTGATATCTACCGCACCGGTTATGGGACGGCCGATCACAAGTAGGTCTGCCCCCGCCGTGAGTGCCTCAACCGGGGTCATCACCCTTTTTTGATCGTCGGGTGCCGCACCCGCTGGACGAACCCCGGGAGTGATTAAAACAATGTCGCCGCCAACTTCAGAGCGGACCCGGGCCACTTCATGCGGTGAACACACAATTGCCCTTGCTCCGGCTTCAACTGCTGACACTGCTTGGCGCACAACTGTGTCAAGTGCTGGGGTAGAGATCCCGACTTCGCGCAGAACTTGGTCGTCAAGACTTGTCAACACAGTGACTGCCGTTACATAAGTCTCAGGCAGTGCGATACATGCGGCTTTCACCATCTCTGGCCCACCTGAAGCGTGAACTGTCAGGTATTTCGGTGAGTAGCGGGCTAGGGCTGCAGCTGCTCCAGCCACCGTGTTGGGGATGTCATGTAGTTTCACGTCAAGAAACAAGTTACATCCGCTTTCGCGCACAAGTTCAATCGCCTCAGCACCGACGCGGTAAAAAGTTTCCAATCCAATCTTTAGAGTGGAGACAATCTCGCGAGTCTGCGCTATGTATTCGCGCAAATCTTCGAGCTCTCGCGAATCAAGCGCAATTGCAATTGGGGCGGTTCCCATTAAGAGCCTTCTTTCCTGAAGCAACTACTCGGAGATGAAGTCCCAGTCCTCATCAGTGTGATCTGCCGCATCAGTTGGTGCATCAATCTGCATCGTGTGGTCAACGTCGCGATGCGCATATGAGACGGCCTGCGAAAATCTGCTAAAACCACGACTACGCAATTCCTGTTCCAATTCGTTTTGAATCCGCATTGGTGCCGATGGATCATTGAAGATAGACGTGCCCACAGAAACTGCATTTGCTCCGGCCAGGACCATTTCGAGAGCGTCGTGCCCCGTGCGCACCCCTCCCATTCCGATAATGGGTAAGTCCGGGAGTGCATTTCGGATCTGCCAGATACACCGAACCGCAACCGGCCTAATAGCGGGGCCGGAAAGTCCACCTGTAACGCCCGCCAAAGCAGGCCGCATGGAATTCGTATCAATCACCATACCCAAGAGCGTGTTAATCACCGAGACACCATTTGCACCAGCTTGCGCAACCGAGGTTGCAATCTCAACGATGTCAGTTACATCGGGTGAGAGTTTTGCAAAAATGGGGATCTTATTGTCACTATTTCGCCGAACAGTTTGAATCACGTGTGCCGCCGTATCAGCTCGGCAAGCAAAAACTTGACCCCGGTCTTCAACATTGGGACAGGAGATATTCACTTCTATTGCATCAAAGCCGCCGGCGACTCGCAGTTTCGCGGCCACCTTGCCAAATTCTTCTGCGCTTCCCCCAGCGATGGACACGATCGTTCGAGCTCCACGTTGTTGCAGCCAGGCTAGATCATTTTCAATAAAACTTTCAATTCCAGGACCCTGCAAACCAATTGAATTGAGCATGCCGCTTGGTGTTTCTGCCATGCGAGGAGTTGCGCGACCTGAACGCGGGGCCAGCATGATGCTCTTGGTGACAACGCCACCAATCGACGTGATGTCAAAAAAATTGTCCAATTCACGTCCCGCTGCAGCACAACCTGACGCTGTCAAAATTGGGGTTTTTAGTTCTAATGAGCCGACATTGGTGACGAAATCAAATGAGGAGTCGCCTTCATTGCCTGCGGATCTTCCGGTAACAATGACCGCACCCGTCATGGTAGAACTACCTCTTTCCCGAGTGTGCCGTCGGGGATAGTGCCAATGTCGGACCACCGCACACGATCACCTCGGAATATGGGACCTTCGACACATGAACGGAGCATCCGAGTAACACCGTCATCACCGATAACAGGAAGCACGCACGTCATACAGACACCGATTCCACACGCCATTGACTCTTCAACAGAACACTGACTAAACACCTTACGAACAGTGGACTCCTCGGCGACACTCGCCAACATGGGCATCGGACCACATGCGTAAACAACATCTACGTGTGATGAATCCAAGATTTTTACCAAGGCGTCTGTGGTCCTGCCGTGCATTCCGGCGGTGCCATCTTCCGTAGTTAGCGTGAGCGAAGTCGATACCCGCTTTAAGTCAAGTTCTCCATATAGTTTTGCTTCGGTGGAAGCCCCAATAATTGTGTCAACCCGGCAACCACGATCACGCAAACTTTCCGCCAACATAATTAAAGGCGCCGAACCGTAACCGCCCCCTACAAGAACGCACGAGACCGCTTTCGTGGGTAAGTTAAACGGTTTTCCTAATGGACCGACCAAATTCAAAGGATCATGGCGACGGAGTTTGGTCAACCACTGGGTCCCTTTCCCAACCGGAGAAACGACGAAATCCAATGTCCCTCCATACATGCCACGAGATTGCACTCGCTGGATCGCAAAGGATCGGCGAAGAATCATCGAACTCTCCTCGCCGCCCATACTCACGGTGACAAACTGGCCGGGCTGGGTTAGTTCAGCGAGTCCAGGGGCGGTAACTGACATCACAAAGTATTTGCCGGTGCGCTGGACATCAAGCACTTCGCCTTTGACTTGGATTGCCCCGGAATTCACAGGCGCCACGCTACACGCCGTCCCAATTTAAGCCCCGTGCATGCTCCTGGATCGACTTCACGGCTGGTTGGTCGTGGAGAAGCGAGTCGATCCCCTGCACCGCGGCCGCTAAACCTTGCACGGTTGTAATACAGGGAACTCCACGCAAAACTGCCGCTGTTCGAATTTCAAATCCATCTTTTCTTGGACCAACGCCGTAGGGGGTGTTAATGATGAGATCGATCTCGCCATTATTTATGGCATCAACCGAAGTTGGTTCCCCCTGCACACCTGTTCCTTCGAACTGCTTTCTGATAACCCGTGCAGGAATACCATTGCGCTGCAAGATGTCCGCTGTGCCTTTGGTTGCAAGGATGTCAAAGCCCAGGTCGGAGAGTCGTTTGATTGGGAATATTGCTGCGCGCTTGTCCCGATTGGCGAGAGAGACGAAAGCCGTTCCTCGCGTGGGCAGTCCCCCAGAAAAGGCTGCTACCTGGGACTTTGCGAAAGCGACACCAAATGATGAGTCAATTCCCATGACTTCCCCCGTAGATTTCATTTCGGGACCCAAGACAGTGTCTACTCCGTGGAATCGACCAAATGGAAGAACTGCCTCTTTAACCGAAACTGGGCTGCCCTGCGGTAACTGACCGCCGTCTCCAAATTTGGGTAACAACCCAATCGCTCGCAATGACGCGATGCTCTCACCCGCCATGATTCGGGCAGCCGCCTTGGCAATGGGTACGCCCGTTGCCTTTGAAACGAAAGGAACTGTTCGAGAAGCACGTGGATTTGCTTCTAGAATGTAAAGAACATCGGATGCCAACGCAAATTGAATGTTGATTAACCCACGAACGCCCACTCCTGCAGCAATGGCATGTGTTGACTTTCGAATACGGTCGATTTCCTCACGACCCAATGTGATCGGCGGAAGAACACATGCCGAATCACCGGAATGGATTCCCGCCTCTTCAATGTGCTCCATGACGCCTGCCAGATAAAGGTCCGTTCCGTCAAAGAGAGCATCGACGTCGATTTCCACTGCGTCATCGAGGAATCGGTCAACTAAAATAGGATGCTCTGGATTAATCTGAGTCGCCTTCTCCAAATAGTCCCTGAGCATTTCCTCTTCATAGACGATTTCCATCCCGCGCCCGCCGAGTACATAACTGGGGCGAACTAAAACGGGGTATCCGATTCGATTCGCGATCTCTCTCGCTTGCTCAAATGATCGGGCGGTTCCGTGTGCCGGGGCCGGGACTTTCGCCTCCGTTAACACCCGAGAAAACATTTCTCGATCTTCTGCCAAGTGGATTGCTTCAGGTTGAGTACCAATAATGGGGACCCCGGCATCAGCGAGTGGTTGTGCCAAACCAAGAGGCGTTTGTCCGCCTAACTGCACAATCACACCCACGAGTTCTCCGGCTGAACTCTCCGCGTCAATCACTGCCATAACGTCTTCGAATGTCAACGGTTCAAAATACAGTCGGTCGGAGGTGTCATAGTCCGTGGAAACAGTCTCAGGGTTGCAGTTGATCATGATGGTTTCAAATCCGGCTTCACTTAAAGTCATTGCTGCGTGCACACATGAATAATCGAATTCGATGCCTTGACCAATGCGGTTGGGCCCAGAACCGAGGATGATTATTTTGCGACGTTCCGATGGCACGACTTCGGTTTCACTGTCATATGACGAGTAGTGATAGGGCGTCTTCGCGGAAAACTCAGCGGCGCAAGTGTCAACTGTCTTGAAAACAGGGAGAACTCCTAACTGTTGACGAATTTCCCGAATGTGCGCCTCCCTTACACCACGCAGGCCCGCAATTTGTAGGTCACTGAATCCAAGAGACTTAGCTTCAAATAGAAGGGGCGCAAGGAGGTCGTGACTCTCACGGATCTGATCTGCCATTTCGTTGATGCGTTCTATTTGATCAAGGAACCATGGATCGATATTGGTAGCCTCGTGAATCTGAGCATTAGTAGCACCCAGCCACAGGGCACGTTGAGCCAGCGTAAGTCTTCCGTCGTGCGGACGTTTCATATCTTCAATTAACGCTGGGATCTCGCCCGCATCTCGTGGCTCAGACCATGTGAAAATCGCTGACTTTTGCTCGGTTGACCGCAATGCTTTTTGTAGCGCCTCAGGGAAGTTACGGCCAATAGCCATCGCCTCGCCGACACTTTTCATGGTTGTTGTCAAAGTAGTGTCTGCACCGGGGAATTTTTCAAACGCGAAACGAGGAACTTTTACGACAATGTAGTCAAGGGTTGGCTCGAAGGATGCTGGCGTCTCAGCCGTTATGTCGTTTTGAATTTCGTCAAGCGAATACCCGATTGCCAGCCGGGCCGCTATTTTTGCAATGGGAAACCCTGTTGCTTTTGAGGCCAGAGCCGAAGATCTAGATACACGTGGGTTCATCTCAATGACAATTAAACGGCCGTCGTCTGGGTTAATCGCGAACTGAATATTGCAACCGCCCGTCTCCACGCCGACTGCCCGGATAATGTCGATTCCGACGTCACGCAATTTTTGGAACTCGCGGTCGGTAAGCGTCAAAGCTGGGGCCACCGTGATCGAGTCTCCCGTGTGAACACCCATGGGGTCAACGTTTTCAATTGAACAAACCACAACCACGTTGTCATTTTTGTCGCGCATCAGTTCAAGTTCATATTCTTTCCACCCAATGATGGACTCCTCCAACAGGACTTCAGAGGTTGGACTCGCCTCGAGTCCGAGTCCAGCAATGCGAACAAGATCGTCCTCGTTGTAAGCGATTCCCGATCCAGCACCACCCATGGTGAACGACGGGCGAACAACTACTGGATAACCAAGTTCCGTCACGCCGGCAAGTGCGTCAGCCATGGTGTGACAAATATGCGAACGCGCACTCTCGGCACCGATTTCTTGGACAATTTTACGGAATTTTTCACGGTTTTCCCCTCTCTCGATTGCCTCAATATCAGCACCGATGAGTTCAACGTTGTACTTTTTCAAAATTCCTGCTTTATCCAATTGAATCGCAGCATTGAGTGCCGTTTGCCCACCCAACGTTGGTAGAAGTGCATCGGGGCGCTCTTTAGCAATAACTAATTCCAAGTACTGCGTTGTGATGGGTTCAATGTAAGTGGCATCAGCAAACTCTGGGTCGGTCATGATGGTTGCAGGATTTGAGTTGACCAAAATCACGCGAATCCCCTCCTCGCGCAACACCCGACACGCTTGCGTACCCGAGTAGTCAAATTCACAGGCTTGCCCAATCACGATTGGGCCGGATCCAATGACCATGACTGACTTAATATCGTCGCGTTTAGGCATGTGAACCCATCTTTTCTAGAAATCGGTCGAATAGGTAGTCAGAGTCATGCGGGCCTGCTGCAGCCTCAGGGTGGTACTGGACACTGAAGGCATTCTGGTCGAGTAATTCGATCCCTTCAACGACATTGTCGTTCAGGCAAACATGGGAGATTCGGGCGCGACCATAAGCAGTGTCGAACTCCAATGATTCGGGTGCGCGAACTGCAAATCCGTGGTTGTGCGCGGTGATCTCCACTTTTCCCGTCGCGAGATCCTTGACGGGTTGATTGATCCCCCGATGACCATATTGCATTTTGTAAGTCTCTAGTCCAAGTGCTCGACCGAGAATTTGGTTCCCGAAGCAAATCCCGAATAGCGGCATCTTCATTTCAAGGGCCTTTTGCACTATCGCGATTGCGCCCACCGCCGTAGCTGGATCTCCCGGTCCGTTTGACAGGAAAACACCATCGGGTTTCAGGGCCAGAATCTCTTCCCATGTGGTGTTCGCATTAACTACATGAACTTCAATACCTCGTTGTGACATCCGCTGGGGGGTCATGGACTTGATTCCTAAATCGAGTGCAACGCAAGTGGCTCTCTTCTTACCCTGGGCTGTGATCACGTAATTTTCTACAGTCGTGACTTCGTCCGTGAAACTGGCACCCAGCATGACCGGAGAGTCATTAACAGCGGCGATCAACTCCGTGAGGTTCTCGCCCGTGGATTGTGAAAAAATACCCATTCGCATTGCACCTCGATCACGTAAGTGGCGAGTCAAGGCGCGGGTGTCAACCCCCTGTATTCCGACGATTCCATTGGCCTCAAGTTCGTCTGCGAGAGTGCTACTCGCCCGCCAATTGGAAACCACGCGTGATAACTCTCGGACAACAAAACCGGAGGGCCACATTCGGCGAGATTCGCCATCTTCTGGGTTGACCCCGGTATTCCCTATGTGCGGTGCGGTCATAACAACGATTTGACCACAGTAAGACGGATCCGTGAGCGTTTCTTGGTAGCCGGTCATGCCGGTTGAAAAAACCGCTTCGCCAAAAGCGTTACCACTTGCACCGAATCCTTTGCCAACTAATGAGTATCCATCTTCTAGGACCAGAACTGACGGATTATCACTTTTCACTCTGCACTCATCTCGCTCTCAAGTAAACCAATCAATTGCTGATGACCCTGCGCGGTGTCTGCCCGAACTCCGGTTGCGAGTCGGTGAGTGCCTAAATCCCAAACAAAAATTACGACACTGTCTTTGGCCCGAACAGTCCCGGCAACCCCTGAACCCAATGTCACCTCGACCAGGCTGGTCCGCGGGATGTAAACATCCGAGGCACCACTACGTTCAAACAGAATGCCATGTGGATCCCAACTCACCCGTGCCCGAGAACGCGTTCCAAGATCGTGGATAAGTACTTTCGACAGCCATTGGCCGTGCACGGATGTACCCAAAAAGAGTGCGTCGATTCCCTCGCCCGGCATGAAACCTTGTGGTGCCAGAATCATGGGGGCAGGCAAATCAACTAAACCAAATCGATCGCCTCTGCGCATTTTGCGCCAGCTACGTAGCATGAGGAGCATTACACCCAAAATTATCAATACCATCACAGCGACCAAGAGAAGCCGTAATGGCCACTGAGTCACTTCCATCGAGGACTCATTCATTGAGGTCGCCGCCCCTGACTTGGTGGACTCCATTGAAAAAGACATCGGTCACGGTCACCGGGAGTGTCATTCCGGCATATGGCGTATTGCCGGAGAGCGATGCAAGTTGGCTAGAAACGACCTCGCGAGTTCTCTGTGGGTCGATGAGAACAATGTGAGCTGGTTCACCAACGG
>JBIIOS010000053.1:0-12449 GCA_044336805.1 Candidatus Nanopelagicales bacterium | reverse complement strand
ATATGACCAGAGGTGTGTTGACTACGCTCGAAATTGTTTCGATCACGCCGTGCCACGCGCAATTCAAGGAGTCGACCTCGCCCAGGCAAAAGTTCTTGAATTGGGTTCAGGCACCGGGTTTTTCCTGCTCAACCTGATGCAGTCCGGTATCGGCAGAACAGGGATCGTCACGGATCTCAGTTCGGGGATGGTGTCCGTTGCTGTGCGAAACGGAAAGAATTTAGCTCTCAATGTGAGTGGACTCGTAGCCGATGCAGAACATCTGCCATTTGCCGATTCAAGTGTTGACCTAATAGTGGGCCACGCGGTTTTGCATCACGTTCCCGATCTTGATGCATTGTTTGCTGAGGTAAACAGGGTGCTACGTCCTGGTGGGCGATTCGTATTTTGTGGCGAACCCACTCAAAAAGGTGATGTGATCGCTCGCGCGTTATCGCGACTGACGTGGTGGACGAGTACAAGAATGACCAGGCTGCCCATGCTTGCAGAAAAATGGGCGCGTCCCGAGCAGGAGCTGAGCGCTTCCTCGCGTGAAGCAGCATTGGAGGCAGTGGTCGATATTCACACTTTTGATCCTGACCAACTAGCCCGAGTCGCACTACGTAGTGGGAGCGTTGACGTCAGCACCGTCACGGAAGAGTTGACGGCTTCTTGGTTTGGTTGGCCAGTGCGTACATTTGAAGCATCCGTTAAGCCCGATGCACTTGGTTGGGGTTGGGCCAATTTTGCTTTCGGGACGTGGAAGAGGCTTGAAAGCTTAGACCGCAATTTGCTGTCAAAGATTGTTCCCGACGAATATTTTTACAACGTGTGCATAACCGGAGTAGCGCCTTAACCGGACAAAAACATGCGAATCTTGCACTTTTCTTGGGAATACCCACCGGTGATGTACGGGGGACTGGGCGTTCACGTTGTGGCCTTGACGCAAGCACAGGCTCGAATCGGCCATGAGGTGACCGTGATCACGCAAGCTGCTGAGGGGGAGGCGGGATCACATGTTGAAGAAAATGGTGTAGAGGTTATCCGGGTTGAGAACCACTATCCGGATGCCCAAATGGTGCATGAGAAGTTCAACTACTGGGTGCATGGATTTGCGTTGGCAAGCCAGGCTGCCTGTGAGTTCATGTCAAGAAAACCTGAAATTGTTCATGGGCACGATTGGATTGCAGCAAGTCAACTCATAGTCGCTGCAAAAAAGTTTTCCGTGCCCAGTGTTCTTACCGTGCATGCAACTGAATTTGGTCGACATAATGGTTGGCTGACTTCGAGGCTCTCGCAAGCGATTTACGCCCATGAACGTCGAGCATTGGAGTCCGCCGATTCAGTGATCGTGTGCAGTGACTACATGACCCACGAGATTCGCAGTGGTTATGGTGTTGAGCCAAAGAAACTCACTGTAATTGCTAATGGGGTTTCGTCGGCGTTCTCAGTGGGCGAGCCACATGAAATAAATCCCGAGAAAATTGTTGTAGGTTTCATTGGTCGACTTGAGTGGGAAAAGGGCGTCCACCACATCATTGATGCTATAGAGTTTATCCACGACCAGAGGGTGAAACTAGAAATCGTTGGACGCGGTAGTCAGTTGAGTAATCTGCAAAAAAAAGTTGAGAGAAAAGGCCTCGAGAATCGTGTTTCATTTCTCGGGCATGTCGAAGAGGGAGATACGAGTGCTGTCGTGCGGTCGTGGAATACGGCCGTTATTCCTTCAAGTTACGAACCATTTGGAATCGTTGCACTTGAGCTTGGGCAGGTCGGAGTCCCCATCATTGCCGCCCAAGTCGGTGGTCTGTCCGAGATCGTCCCTTCCAATGAATATGGGTACCTGATTCGGCAGGTTTCTGGGGAGTCAATAGCTCGTGAAATCGAATTGGTCTTGGGTAATCAAGCCGAAGCCGCTGAAAGAGCAGATCGCCTACGCGCGCGCGTAGCAGCGGAGTTCACCTGGGAACGAGCGGTGGAACTAACGGATTCTGTTTATGAAAAGGTTAGTTCATGAAGCGATTTAACCCATGGCGTTTTTCCAATGTGAAATGGATAATCCGTCATAGGGCTTGGAACTGGTACTACCTCGTGCGTTATTTGCGTTTTCTGAAACTACATCACTTCGGTCCGAAGGGTGTTCAATGCACGGGTTTTGTTTTTTTGGGTAAAGGTGTTGAGTTGAACGTGCGAAAGGGTTACGGTCGAATTCTCTTGGAACCATGGGTGCATATAGGTGATGAGTGTCATATTCGTGCACATGAAGGAAGCATCCGGATCGGGTCAAAGACAGTCATGGGGCGCGACAACACGATAAATGCGTATCTTGACATTTCAATTGGATCTGAGTGCATAATCTCGGACTCTATATATATGTGTGACTTTGATCATCGATTCGCCGACATTAGAACCTCAATCAGGGCGCAAGGTATTCACAAGACTCCCGTTCGTGTTGGCGACAACGTATGGATAGGCACCAAGGTGAGTGTTTTACGGGGATCCAATATCGGTGCTGGCAGTGTAATCGGCGCTCATTCGGTCGTGCGAGGGATTATTTCCCCTATGTCGGTTGCCGTTGGGATTCCGGCCAGAGTCATAAAGTCTAGACTTGACGTTGATGAGCAACAGATGGAAGTGGAGCGTCATGCGGATTCAGTGCGATTGCGCACTCGCGCTGCACTAAATGAAATGAGGGGAAAGGGGTTATCCGAGTCGACTCCCGAACGAAGTTGAGTCGAATGGTTGAGTACCCGGTCTTTGGCGTATTGCTCAGCGGTCTCGCGAGTAACCATGAAAGCCCAGTCGCTGGATAATTGCAACATCAGTTGGTTCAGATTTTCAGACGTGCAGTCACCTTTCTCCATCAAGTCAAGGACATAGTTTTGACTTTGATCATGTTCATCTACGATGTCGCGAACTCGATCACCGTTCCACACTGACCAATTCTTCCCGCTTCCCCATGATGACTCAGGGAGTTGAATTGAAGTTTCAGCGGTTGACGTCACTTCATCCAGTGTTGCTGTGATTATTCCCGATTCCGGTAGCAATTCGATGACTCGCTCAAACCAGGAAATGCCTTCATGCCACCAATGTCCAAGGAGCTCAGTATCGATTCCGACAACGAGTGTGGGTAACCCCGCACTGGAATCACGTTTTTGAGCGAATTCGTTGGAGAGCTCCCGAATAAAACTTCGCGCATCTAATTCGATCTGGATGCGTGCTGATTGTGGATCGTAAGGCGGTTTTTCATCATTTGTTTTATCCCCAACGGCGCGGAGTTTGAGTCCGTGGTTCGAGTCGACCGAGTGAAAATCCCGGTAGACGGGTGACCCGGCATAACCTCGCTCATGTGACCAGACCAGGTCGCTCACCCGTGCATCGCGGGCGGTGATCCTGACTTGCGAATCAGATAGCCAGTATGCGGTGGATGGTTGGCCGCCCACACCGGTCACCGCGGGTTCGTCCACCATGAAATGAGTGACACCCAGTTGTTCGTAAACATTTTCTTGCCCCGGACGGTATGCACATTCAGGTACCCAGATTCCCGTTGGGGAGGCTCCATAGCGACGGGCAGCGTCATCGAGTCCGACCCGCAAAGCGATCTCAGCAATATCGGGATCTAGTCCTGGCGTGAATGGGTGGGTGGCCGGGCCACCCAAGAACTCAACCACCCGATCATCGATAAGTGATCGAATACGAGGGGAGGCGCCGCGGGAAAAGTGGCGATGAAAGATATCCAAGGTGGTCTGGGCCTGGTTCAATTCGTAGTCACGCAATGGGTGCGCCTTAGGCAGGTCTAAGGCTCGAAGTTGCCAGTTGCGCAACCACGAATCACACCCACTTAAAGTCCTGGGATCGTCTAGTTGTGCAGCGAGGATCGGTGTAATTCCCAGGCTGACAATGTTGCGAAAGCCCTTTTCCCCTAACCGGACGAATGTCTGGAAAAGAGGCAAATAGGAATGAGCAAATGCTTGATAAAGCCACTCTTCGCCAACGGGCCAAACACCGTGACCCAGTACCCATGGAAGGTGGCTATGTAACACAAATGCAATCCGACCGGTGGGGCGCACCGGGACCCCCGATGTGTGATTTGCCACAGATTCGCGTTGTGCTCCCACAGCGTGACTCTAGAGCGTGATCAGGCTGAACGGTCGTGAGTGGCTGTTTCTGGGACTCGCGGGTACGCTAGGGCTCTCGAATCTGAAACTCGCAAGAAGTCATCCGGCAAAGGAGCCAGTCACGTGAAGATTGCTGTGTGTGTCAAGCAGGTCCCCGATACGTGGGCCGAGAAGAAACTGAAAGCCGATACGTCCACCCTTGACCGTGAAAGTGCTGATGGCGTACTCAACGAACTCGATGAGTACGCGGTTGAACAGGCATTGCAGCTTGTGGAGGCAAATGGGGGCGAAGTTGTCATTGTGACCATGGGTCCAGAGCGCGCTGCGGAAACCCTGCGTAAGGCAATCAGCATGGGAGCGGATGCAGGTATTCACGTGCTCGATAACAACCTGGCGGGATCTGACGCAATTGCTACTTCAGCAGTGCTTGCCAAGGCCTTGGAGGGTCGTGACTTTGATTTGATTCTTTTCGGTTCAGAGTCAACCGATGCGCGCATGTCCGTGATCCCAGCCATGGTTGCTGAACGTCTTGGACTTGCCCAAGTGACTTTTGCTCAAAAGGTAAATGTGGAGGGAACAACGCTGATCGCAGAGCGCGTCACGGATTATGGTTTTGATACTTTGACAACCTCATTACCCGCGGTTGTCAGTGTGGTTGAAAAAATTAATGAGCCTCGCTACCCGTCATTCAAGGGAATCATGGCTGCCAAGAAGAAGCCCGTTGAGACCTTAACTGCGGCAGATCTTGGACTGGACCCATCGGTAGTTGGCGCTGGAGCTGCTTGGTCGGCCGTTGCAGATTTTGCAGCTCGCCCACCGAAGCCTGCAGGCGTCGTCATCACCGACGAAGGCGCTGGCGGAACATCCATCGCGGATTACCTGACAACATCCAAATTCATCTAGAAGCTACTAGCAAAAAACTTTAAGGAGAAAGCCATGAGTGATGTACTCGTACTCGCTGAGCACCATGAATCAGAGATTCGCAAAGTAACCTTTGAACTAATCACAGCTGCTCGGGCATTGGGGACACCTGTTGTCCTCTGGCTCGGAACTGGTTGCGGTGACGCTGCCGTAGCGTCAATGGGCGGCTTTGGAGCCACCAAGATTCTCGTAGCTGATTCCGCTGATGTGAGGGATCACCCGGTTGTACCGGGTGCAGAGATTGTGGCAAGTCTCATCGAATCGATGCAACCTGCCGCAGTTCTTGTGGCTTCCAGTGCCGATGGAAAAGAGATCGCTGCTCGATCGGCGATTAAGTCTGGTTGCGGGATCATCACCGATGCGGTCGAAATTGCCTCAGATGGCACAGTGACACAGAGTATTTTCGGTGGCAGTACCGTCGTGCACTCAAGAGTCACACACGGCACACCGATCATCACTGTTCGACCTAATTCAATTACAGCGAGCCAATCAGCAGCAACCGCCGTCGTAGAAAATATCGCGATTGCAATCTCTGAGGCTGCCAAATTGGTATCGGTGACCAACCGAAATGTTGTTGAAAAAGGTGCGCGCCCAGAACTGGCAGAAGCTGACGTGGTCGTCAGCGGAGGTCGGGGTGTTGGTGGAGCTGAGGGATTTGGAGTCATTGAAGCGTTGGCCGACAGCTTGAATGCGGCCGTTGGCGCATCCCGTGCGGCGACAGATGCTGGCTGGTACCCGCATCAATTCCAGGTTGGTCAGACGGGCAAGACGGTTTCACCTTCGCTCTACATCGCTAATGGAATCTCTGGTGCAATCCAGCATCGTGCGGGCATGCAAACATCCAAAGTGGTCATCGTGGTCAACAAGGATGCGGAAGCCCCCATCTTTGAATTGGCAGATTACGGAGTCGTGGGAGATCTGTTCACAGTTGTGCCCCAGTTAACCGAGGAAATCGCTAAACGCAAATAATGTAAATTGTAGGTTTTAGACGTTAGGTAGTATCAGGAACTGTGCAACGTGTTTATCTTGACCATGCGGCAACGACCTCGATGCTTCCGCAGGCCCGTGCGGCCTGGCTTGATGTGTCTGAGCGTGTGGGCAACGCATCAAGTTTGCACACTTCAGGGCGTGCAGCCAGGCGTGTAGTGGAGTCGGCTCGCGAGTCAATTGCTGAAGATTTAGGTATCAGGCCTTCCGCCGTTATTTTTACGGGTGGGGGTACCGAATCGGACAACCTAGCCATTAAAGGCTTGTATTGGGCACGTTGTTCGCAATTGGGTCAAAGTCAACTGACCATTGTCTCTAGCGCGATTGAGCATCACGCCGTTCTCGATCCAGTTATGTGGTTGAGTCAACATGAGGGCGCAGCGGTTGAGTTTGCAAGTACTGATCGACAAGGCCGCGTCAGTGTGCTGGATATAGAAAAAGCACTTGTGCGCGGAGGCGTGGCACTGGTTTCCATAATGTGGGCAAATAATGAAATCGGCGCGATTCAACCCATCCACGAGATTGCAAAGTTATGCAAAAAGTTTGATGTGCCATTTCACACCGACGCGGTACAGGCCTTGGGTCAGCTTTCATTGGGGCTGGGTGAACTCGATGCCACCGCGGTGACAATCAGTAGTCACAAAATTGGGGGTCCGGTTGGGGTCGGCGCGCTTATCGTTGATCCATTCGCGAAATTCACGCCAGTCATGCATGGGGGCGGTCAGGAGCGAGAAATTCGGTCGGGGACATTCGATCCAGCATCAATTGCCGCATTCGCTGCAGCAATTCATTACTCGATATCAGATTTGAGTGAACATGCCGCAAGGCTGCGGGAATTACAGGAATACCTCATCGCCGCGGTAATGAGCGCGGTTCCGGAGGCAAGACTCAATGGCCCGCCTGCAGGTGTGGACCGTTTGCCGAACAACACGCATTTTTCATTTCCTGGTTGCGAGGGTGACTCATTATTGATGCTCCTCGATGCTGCTGGCATTGATTGCTCTACGGGTTCCGCTTGCACTGCTGGCATTCCGGAACCAAGCCATGTCTTACTGTCCATGGGAGTTGATGAAAAGACGGCACGGGCCTCACTTCGATTTAGCTTGGGACGAGATAGTACGAAAGAAGGTATTGACCAATTGGCTCAGGCTTTGCCCGGGGTTGTTGAGCGTGCACTTCGAGCAGGATCCGTGTCAGCATGAGTGCGATGCGAATTATTTCAGCCATGAGTGGTGGAGTTGATTCCTCTGTGGCAACGGCGCGCATGATTGATCAAGGCCATGAGGTAGTTGGGATTCACTTGGCGCTGTCCCGCACGGATTCAAACGGGAAAAGCCGCGGGTGCTGCACGCTCGATGATGCGCGTGATGCTCGTCGTGTCGCAGACAAGTTAGGTATCCCTTTCTATGTTTGGGATTTTTCAACAGAATTCGCTGAAAGTGTGATGGACAACTTCCACTCTGAGTATGAGCTCGGGCGCACACCCAACCCATGTTTGCGTTGTAATGAGAAAATTAAGTTCAGTGCCGTTCTTGATCGTGCCCTAGCGCTCGGCTTTGATGCTGTTGCCACCGGTCACTACGCCCAAATAGAGCACGGCCCGGATGGAGTTGAACTGCATCGCGCAATAGACCCGCTCAAGGACCAGTCCTATGTACTGGGAGTTCTCACCCAGAATCAATTGGCCCATTCATTGTTTCCGCTCGGTGGAGATACCAAGGTAGCCATCAGAGAGGAAGCGCTCGAGCGAGGCCTGATCACTGCGAAGAAGCCCGACAGTCACGACATTTGTTTCATTCCTGATGGAGACACAGCGGGTTATCTGGTTCGTAAACTCGGTGAGCAGCCCGGTGACATCACAGATGCAACAACAGGGGAAGTTCTTGGTCGCCACAGCGGGACATTCACGGTAACCATTGGTCAACGCCGGGGGCTCAACTTGACCGTGCCGGCTGAAGACGGCGCTCCCCGATACGTCGTGGATGTTGATCGTGAGAGTGGCACGGTGTTTGTTGGGGCCCCGGAACTACTGGACGTCAACTTCATTCGCGCCATCAATCCCATCTGGGCGGGCGCTCCGCTGGGGGAGGCAGCCGCTGATGTCAGTGCTCAGGTGCGTGCTCACGCAGAACCGGTGCCGGCAAGTGCCTATGTGCATGGCGGTGAGCTCTTTATTAACCTGCATGAACCGATCAGGGGATTAGCACCAGGTCAGGCTGCGGTCATTTACTCCGGTACCAAAGTTCTAGGATCTGCGACGGTTGCCAGCACCAACCGGGTCGGTAAGCAGAGCGCACTTCATGGAAGTTGAAAGTGTCTAATGCAAAGGCCTCAGCGTTAGGCGTTCTGCCGGGAATATCTGCCCAAGAAGCGGCCCAGGTTGTTGCAGGCGAATTTCCCGATGCTCTATTTTTGCCAGTGTTACCCGAGCGTGGACCGGGGGCAGACCCTGTTGGGCGCACGGCTGGACTACTCAGTTCAGTAAGTAGTGATTTTTCGACCACTGTTGTTCCATCAGGTTGGCAGATTTCGCGAACTCCGGGCATTGATATGCAACGGGCCCATGATTTTCTTCGACAAGATCAGGACGCCATTGAAGAGCATGCGCAGGGATTTTCTCAGAGGTTTACCTGCACGGTGGTAGGGCCGATCAGTTGGTGCGCAAAGGTCGAAAGCGCATCGGGGGAAAGTCTCATCCGTGATCTTGGAGCGGTATCTGAAGTCTCGCTGGTACTTGCGGAAGCCGTGCGCGCGCACGTTCATTTAGTTCAGCGGATTTTTCCCAATGCCCAACTAACAATTGTCCTTGAAGAACCCTACGCGGCTGCTGCATGTGCTGGGACGATTCCAACGGCGAGTGGGCTCAACAGTTATGTCAATATTGATCGAGCGCGCATCCTGGAATTCTGGGACCCACTAATCACACTTGCTAAGGATTTATCCATCGGGTTCGGGGCTTCCCTAGGTGTGGACAACGAGCTCTTTATCGAACCCTTGTTGAATGCAGGTGCGAACACCTACTTTGACGTGGCCGAAAGTAATTGGCTGGGTGATGTCATTGATAAGAAGCGCACAACATATTGGGCAATCAAGCCCGGGCTCACAGCGCGAGAAAATGCACTGGATATCGCACGTCGAATCACGAGTCTCGGATTTTCCTTGAGCCAGACCGCAGGTTCATTCATTGTGGTCCCACAAACGGCTTCGGTTTCACGTGATTGGGTCTCGGCGCGGTCTGCTATCAGTGGCGTGCGGGAAGTTGTAGATTTGTTGAATGACGAGGATCGGCTTTTGGGTGAGTGAGTCACTATTGTGCGAATTGCCATGGCTGTGAAATCACCTGCAGGGGATCCACCAAAAAGAGCGGCGCAGCGCTGGCAGGAACTCGTGGAAGTGATCAATTATGCGCGGAGTCAGTACTCCCTGAGGGAAAGCCAGACGCTATCCGATGCGGAATACGACACCTTGTTCGTCGAACTCGTTGCTCTTGAAGACAAGTACCCCATATTGGCCACGGGGGATTCACCCACGCAAACGGTGGGAGGTCTTAGATCAGAGCTTTTCGACCCGGTCGTTCATCTTGAACCTATGTATTCCCTAGACAACTCCTTTAGTGCGGAGGAACTCAGAGCCTGGTGTGACCGGGTGAGCGGCGCACTTGAGGTAAATCCGGAGTATCTGTGTGAATTGAAAATTGACGGTCTAGCAGTAGATGCCGTGTATCGAGATGGTGAACTTGTTTCGTTAGCAACCAGAGGTGATGGAACAACTGGCGAAGACGTAACAGTAAATGCAGGATTCATCGCGTCAATTCCCAAAACATTGAACGGGAAGTCTGTTCC
This sequence comes from Candidatus Nanopelagicales bacterium, assembly GCA_044336805.1. Classification (GTDB taxonomy): domain Bacteria; phylum Actinomycetota; class Actinomycetes; order S36-B12; family S36-B12; genus UBA4592. The sequence goes on along the minus strand of JBIIOS010000053.1, from coordinate 2,602 downwards.
AACATTATTGGAAGTGCGCGGCGAAGTCTTTTATCCCCTAGCGGCCTTTGATGTGATTAACAGTGAACAGGTGGCAATGGGCAAGCCTTTGTTTGCAAATCCACGGAATGCGGCTGCGGGCGCCTTGCGTCAGCGGATTGACAAGCGCGAGCGAGAGGTGCAGGAAGCGAAAACTCCTGAGCGTGCGGCGAAACTAACTCAGGATCTCAATGCGGCAGTTGCGCGACTGTCGGGTTTGCAGTTCACCGTGCATGGCTTCGGTGCCCACGACTCCAAGATTTTGAGTGAAGCCCAGACGCAAAGCGAAGTGTATGAATTCATCTCAAAGTGGAGCTTGCCAACAACATCCCATGCGCGAGTGCATGCAAACTTCGAAAAAGTTTTGGGATTCATCGAGTATTTCAGCGACCACCGCACCGAGGTAGATTTTGATATTGATGGTGTTGTTGTGAAGGTCAACGGCCTCAAAGATCAGGAGCTGCTGGGCTTCACATCTCGCGCACCGCGGTGGGCTATGGCATTCAAGTACCCGCCCGAAGTTGTCCGAACGCGCTTACTTGACATTGAAGTCAGCGTTGGTCGCACGGGTCGAGTGACCCCGTATGCAGTAATGGAGCCGGTGCAGGTTGCGGGAACGACCGTGTCTATGGCTACATTGCACAACCCCTTTGAAGTCGAGCGAAAAGGCGTCCTCATCGGGGACATGATTTTTTTGCGAAAAGCTGGGGAGATCATCCCTGAAGTTATGGGACCCGTAATTGAGGAGCGAGACGGAACCGAAGTCGCATTTGTCATGCCCGAGTTTTGCCCTGAATGTGGTTCACCGGTTGCTCCCGAAAGTGAAGGCGATAAAGATCTTCGTTGCCCGAATGCCCAGGGGTGCCCCGCTCAATTGCGTGAGCGTCTATTTCATATTGGTTCTCGTGGAGCACTCGACGTCGAGGGTTTGGGAGAAAAGGCCGCTCAAGCATTATTGGTCAGCGGTGTCCTCACGAACGAGGCTGAGCTTTTTGATCTCAACCCTGAAAAACTGTTGGCAAGTAGTTTTTTTGTGAATGCCCATAAAGGCTCGGAAGCAACCGGGATCAATAAGGCGGGTGAAACTCTCCTCTCTCAATTGCAGAAAGCAAAAACGGCACCCTTGTGGCGTTTTTTGGTCGCCTTGAGTATTCGACATGTGGGTCCGACCGCTGCTAAAAAACTGGCTCGGGCATTTGGGTCACTTGAATTAATTGAAGCGGCTTCAGTGGAAGAGTTATCCGCTGTTGACGGAGTAGGAGAACGAATCGCTGAGAGCATCATCGAGTTTTTCGCAACACCGTGGCGCCAAGATGTGGTTGCAAGTTGGCGGGCTGCTGGAGTCGACTTCGCCGACGAGCAGAGTTCCCCAGATAATCAGTCGCTACCCCTAAGCGGAAAAACAATTGTGATCACCGGTTCCATTCCGGGTTATACCCGTGATGGAGCCCAAGAGGCAATCTCCTCACTCGGCGCGACGGTTGCCGGGTCGGTGTCCAAAAAGACCGACTTGGTGGTTATCGGCGAAAAGGCTGGGTCCAAGGCGGATAAAGCGCAGAGTCTGGGGGTTCCCACAACCGGTTTTGATGGTTTCCAACAACTACTGCGCGGAGACTTCGATGGAGCCCTCATTAGTAATCCAGGGTGACGCACCGTGATCGTGTACACGTGGCGCTCAATAGACTTGCACCATGACGGACGCTGCAGCAAACGGGATCGATCAAGATCTCGTGGTGCACTTGGGCAAGCTCGCCAGACTTGAACTCACGGACGTCGAAGTGGAGCATTACACGCTGCAACTGGAGCAGATTCTCGGCGCGATCACCTCGATTAGAGAGGTAGCAGCTGACGACATCCCGCCTACATCCCACCCGATCCCAATGGTGAATGTTTATCGTGAGGATGTCGCCCTACCGGGGCTTCTGCAAGAAGACTTTGTGCCAGGTGCTCCTTCGTTTGAAGATGATCGATTCAGGGTCCCCAGAATTTTAGGTGAACCCACATGAGTGATTTGACCCGTCAAAGCGCAGCAACACTTGCTACGGCGATCGCTCGCAAGGAAGTTTCGAGTGAGGAAGTAACTCGCGCGCACCTTGATCGAATCTCTGAAGTTGATGAGCGAGTCCATGCATTTCTCTATGTCGACCCTGAGGCCTCGATTGCGCGGGCACGTGAAGTTGATCAACAGATTGCGAAAGGCGAACTGTCTTCACCCCTTGCGGGTGTCCCCATCGCCCTCAAAGATCTGCTAGCCACAAAAGGAGTCCCGACCACATGTGGGTCTCGGATTTTGGAAGGGTGGCGTCCTCCCTATAACGCAACCATTGTTGACAAACTCCATGCCGCGGGTGTGGTGTCGTTGGGTAAGACCAATATGGATGAATTCGCTATGGGTTCTTCTACCGAGCACAGTGGATACGGGCCGACCCACAATCCTTGGGATTTGGAGCGAATCCCCGGTGGCTCTGGGGGCGGTTCGGCTGCGGCGGTGGCCAGCTTTGAATCACCACTCGCGATCGGCACCGACACCGGCGGCTCGATTCGTCAGCCCGCAGCGGTAACGGGGACAGTTGGCGTAAAACCT
>JBIIOS010000158.1:0-4097 GCA_044336805.1 Candidatus Nanopelagicales bacterium | reverse complement strand
TATGGTGGAGTGTCCCGGTATGGAATCGTGGCCCTTGCTTCCTCGCTGGATCAGGCAGGTCCTTGCGCGCGCGATGTTATGGACACTGCCTTACTGCATTCAGTGATTGCTGGCCATGACCCGCGTGATTCAACCTCGATTAACGCCCCCGTGCCTGACTTCGTGGCGGCCGCGCTAAATGCTGACGTCCGCGGCATGAAAATTGGGGTCATCAAGGAATTGCAAGGGGAGGGTTTCCAGTCCGGAGTCCTAGAACGATTTAACCAATCTCTGGAAATTTTGACCGAACTCGGTGCTGAAATAGTAGAAGTGTCCTGTCCACATTTTCAGTACGCATTAGGTGCCTACTACTTGATCCTGCCCTCAGAGGCGTCGAGCAACCTTGCCCGCTTCGACGGAATGCGGTTCGGTATTCGGGTCGATGACGGTAAAGACCGCTCGGTGGAACAAGTCATGAGCGCAACGCGCGAAAAGGGATTCGGTGCTGAAGTTAAACGCCGCATCATGCTGGGGACCTATGCCCTGTCCAGTGGTTATTACGACGCCTACTACGGCCAGGCGCAACGAATTAGAACACTGATCACGCGAGATTTCGAAGCAGCGTTTTCCAAGGTTGACGTACTTGTTTCTCCTACCTCTCCTATCACAGCTTTTAAGATTGGGGAGAAGCTCGACGACCCACTCGCTATGTATCTCAATGATATTGCCACCATTCCGGTGAATCTCGCGGGAAATTGCGCAATGTCACTTCCGATCGGGCTCGCTCCAGAAGATGGGCTCCCCGTTGGATTGCAAATAATTGCTCCCGCCATGGCGGACTCATTGTTGTACCAAGTCGGTTCAGCACTCGAGAGTGCATTGGTTGATCGCTGGGGCGGGCTATTGATCTCGGAGGCGCCATCATTATGACGACCCAATACAACGCCGTAATCGCCGAATTCGATCCAATTATTGGGTTGGAAACCCATATTGAATTGGGTACCAATTCAAAGATGTTTTGCTCATGCTCAGCCCAATTTGGTGGAGAACCCAATACTTTTGTATGCCCCGTATGTCTAGGCATGCCGGGAAGCATGCCGGTTGTTAATCGGGTAGCGGTTGAGTCGACAATTCGCATGGGCCTTGCACTGAATTGCTCAATTGTTCCCTGGTGCCGATTCGCGCGAAAGAATTATTTCTACCCTGATATGCCTAAGAACTATCAAATCTCCCAATATGACGAGCCTTTGTGCATCAATGGGTATCTCGATGTCACCGTTACGACCGAAGACGGCCCACAAATTTTTCGGGTGGAAATTGAGCGCGTGCACATGGAAGAAGACACAGGAAAATTGCTCCATGCTGGTGGCGCCGGTCGCATTCATGGTGCGACGCACTCACTTGTTGACTACAACCGGGCCGGGATCCCATTAATTGAGGTTGTTACTAAACCAATTCTCGGCACTGGAGTTTTGGCACCGGAAGTTGCTAAGGCTTATGTTGCTGAGCTGCGGGACCTCATGCGAGCACTTGGTGTGTCTGACGTTCGCATGGAGGAGGGTTCTCTGCGCTGTGATGTCAACGTTTCGCTGAGTCGGCCAGGGGAGGAGTGGGGAACTCGAACCGAAACCAAAAACGTGAACTCACTGCGATCTGTTGATCGGGCTGTTCGCACTGAAATGCTTCGTCAGGCGGATCGACTGCGCTCAGGTGAGCGGATTATTCAAGAAACGCGGCATTTCAATGAAGAGACCGGGGACACGACATCGGGTCGATCGAAAGAGCAGGCTGAGGACTACAGATACTTCCCTGAGCCAGATCTCGTTCCGATAGCGCCGAGCGAGGCCTGGATTGAGCAATTGCGCGGGACGTTGCCCGAAATTCCTTCGGTCCGTCGAGCCCGATTGCAATTGGACTGGGGCATAACAGAATTCGACATGCAAAGCCTGGTGAACGCCGGAGCACTTGAATTGATCGTGGCTTCAATTGATGCGGGTGTGCAGCCTGCTGCCGCGCGTAAGTGGTGGACGGGGGAATTGACCAGGGTCGCCAATGAGCGCAATTGCGAGTTGGAGGAGCTATCGGTCACCGCCAACGACATAGCGGAGATCGAAAAATTGATTTCCGCGGGTGAACTCACGGACAAGATGGCGCGATCTGTATTTGAGGGGCTCCTTGATGGCGAAGGCAGCGTGTCGCAGATTGTGAGCAAACGCGGACTTGTTGTGGTCAATGACGACGCTTCACTCATCGCTGCCATTACCGTAGCTTTGGCTGACGCACCGGACATTGCAGAAAAGATTCAAGGTGGAAAGATTGCGGCAGCAGGATCAATAGTCGGCGCGGTAATGAAGGCAACTCAAGGCCAAGCAGATGCAGCGAAGGTGCGCACTCTCTTACTTGAGCAACTTGGGGTAACGGAATAGGGGCTCAAATGACAAATATGAAACCACGAAGCGGCGAAGTAACCGACGGTCTCGAGCGGGCACCGGCTCGGGGAATGCTGCGGGCGGTTGGCATGGGCGACGATGACTTCTCAAAGCCGCAAATTGGGATCGCTTCGAGTTGGAATGAAATCACGCCGTGCAACCTGTCATTGGAGCGACTTGCCAAGTCTGCCAAGGAAGGAGTCTTTCAAGCGGGTGGCTTCCCCATGCAATTTGGAACCATTTCAGTCTCTGACGGTATTTCCATGGGCCATGAAGGTATGCATTTCTCCCTTGTGAGCCGGGAAATAATTGCTGATTCAGTCGAAGCTGTTATGCAGGCCGAACGACTGGATGGAATGGTGACGTTCGCAGGCTGTGACAAGTCACTGCCCGGAATGCTTATGGCGTCCGCACGAATTGATGTCGCATCCGTGTTCGTTTATGCCGGCTCAATATTGCCGGGATTCGTGAAGCTCGAGGATGGAACGGAAAGAGACGTCACAATCATTGATGCTTTTGAAGCGGTTGGAGCATGCTCTCGCGGCCTCATGTCGCGTGAAGACGTTGATCGAATTGAACGTGCCATTTGTCCTGGTGAAGGAGCTTGCGGCGGAATGTATACCGCGAACACGATGGCGAGCGCGGCAGAAGCAATGGGAATGTCGCTACCAGGTTCGGCTGCCCCTCCCGCCGTTGATCGTCGACGTGATGGATTTGCCCGCAAATCTGGTGAGGCCGTTGTCGAATTGATCCGTCAAGGAATTACAACGAGGGACATCATTACTCGCCAGTCCCTCGAGAATGCGATCGCAGTACTCATGGCATTCGGTGGATCGACCAATGCGGTACTCCACCTACTAGCAATTGCGCACGAAGCTGAAGTCGAATTGAATATGCATGATTTCCACCGGATCGGCTCGAAAGTTCCGTTACTCGCAGACGTAAAGCCCTTTGGTCGTTACGTCATGAGTGACGTTGATCGGGTTGGTGGTGTCCCTGTGGTACTGCGCGCACTCCTAGATGCTGGACTGATTAATGGCGATTGCCTGACCGTAACCGGCAAAACTATGGCTGAGAATCTCAGCGATATCAATCCACCGGATCCTGACGGGGACATTTTGTACGCCTCCAAGAATGCAATTGCTACTACGGGCGGGATCACGATTCTGGGCGGGTCCTTGGCGCCCGAGGGTGCTGTTGTGAAAAGTGCGGGGGTGGCTGTAGACAGATTTGAAGGTAAAGCCCGCGTTTTTGAAAGAGAACAAAGCGCCATGGCCGCCTTGGAAGACGGAACAATCAAGGCTGGCGATGTAGTCATTATTCGGTACGAGGGCCCCAAGGGTGGACCTGGAATGCGGGAAATGCTCATGATCACCGGGGCCATTAAGGGAGCTGGTCTTGGCAAAGAAGTTCTCCTGATCACCGATGGGCGATTTTCTGGAGGCACAACTGGGCTATGTGTTGGACACGTCACGCCAGAGGCCGTTGATGCAGGCCCGATCGCGCTCGTTGTAGAGGGGGACCTGATATCCATTGACCTCAGCGCTCGCACCCTGGATTTACATGTCGACCCAGCAGAATTAGAGCGTCGAAGGGCGGCTTTTGTCCCATTGCCTAATCGGTACACGCGTGGAGTACTGGCCAAATATGCCAAATTGGTGGGATCGGCCTCATTCGGCGCTGTGCTCG
>JBIIOS010000098.1:0-6640 GCA_044336805.1 Candidatus Nanopelagicales bacterium | reverse complement strand
GGGCTAAGCAGCAGCCAGTATCCGTGCGCAGCCCTCCGCTACCCTTAGGGGTCGGGGGGTTTTGCATTAAACATCTCAACACATCAACACAAAAACACAAAAACACAAACTTAAACCGACCTAACAGAGACGAGGCACAGCAATCGTGAGCAATTCACATGAGGTGAACTCCGAAGTGGGCCAACAAGGTACCCAGATGACCGGAGCCCAGAGTCTGATCACATCCTTGGAATACGCTGGTGTTGAGGTGGTTTTCGGCATACCAGGCGGTGCCATTTTGCCCGCCTATGACCCCATGATGGACTCCACCAAGATTCGCCACATCTTGGTCCGACACGAGCAGGGCGCCGGACACGCGGCAGAGGGTTATGCAAGTGCGACTGGTCGGGTAGGTGTGTGCATTGCAACGAGTGGGCCTGGCGCAACCAACTTGGTCACCCCGATCGCCGACGCCTATATGGACTCGGTCCCCATGGTTGCGATCACGGGACAGGTCCCCAGCGCTGCAATTGGAACCGACGCATTTCAAGAGGCCGATATTCGCGGGATCACTATGCCGATCACCAAACATAGCTTCCTGATCACCGATCCTGCTGAAATCTCCCAGGCGATTGCGCAAGCATTCCATTTGGCATCGACTGGTCGGCCGGGACCGGTGCTCGTTGATATTGCCAAAGATGCCCTCCAAGCTGACACCACGTTCGTGTGGCCAGATTCGATTGACCTGCCCGGATACAACCCTCGAACTCGACCACATTCCAAGCAGATCCGAGAAGCGGCTAAATTGATTTTGTCGAGTCGTCAACCGGTTCTCTATGTCGGCGGTGGTGTCATTCGGGGTAATGCGTCGGTTTCCCTTCGCATTTTGGCCGAGTTGACCGGAATCCCGGTTGTCACAACGCTCATGGCTCGGGGGGCATTCCCCGATTCACACACTCAGCACCTCGGGATGCCCGGTATGCACGGAACGGTTGCAGCCGTTGGCGCACTGCAAAAGGCAGACCTTCTCATTACTCTCGGTGCTCGTTTCGACGATCGTGTTACGGGCAAGCAGTCAACTTTTGCCCCAAATGCAGCCGTGATTCACGCCGACATCGATCCAGCCGAGATCGGCAAGAATCGCGAAGCGGATATTCCGATTGTCGGTGACGTGGGTGAAGTAATCCCGGAACTCATCGCGGCAATCAAGGCTGAAATCGAATTAGGAAACATTGGTGACTACGCCGGATGGTGGAAAGAACTCAACCGAATGCGCGAGACCTACCCATTGGGCTACGACTTGCCCACCGACGGAAGCCTCGCACCCCAATATGTGATTGAACGTCTTGGCAAAATTTCTGGTCCTGAATCCATTTATGCGGCGGGCGTGGGTCAACATCAGATGTGGGCAGCTCAATTTATCGGCTATGAATTCCCAGGAACCTGGCTTAACTCAGGTGGTGCCGGAACGATGGGCTACGCGGTTCCGGCTGCGATGGGCGCAAAGGTGGGTTGCCCTGATAAAACGGTGTGGGCGATTGATGGTGACGGCTGTTTCCAGATGACGAATCAGGAACTGGCTACCTGCACTATCAATGAAATCCCGATCAAGGTCGCCCTGATTAACAATTCGAGCCTTGGAATGGTTCGACAGTGGCAGACGCTTTTCTACAACGAAAGATATTCAAATACCGATCTGCATTCGCATAGATTCCCCGATTTCGTGAAGCTAGCTGAAGCTTATGGCGCCCATGGACTCCAGTGTGACAACCCGGAATCGGTGGATTCAACGATCGAAAAGGCTATGAGCCTCAACGATGCCCCGGTAGTTATTGACTTTGTTGTTCACCGTGATGCCATGGTGTGGCCAATGGTTGCAGCGGGAACCAGCAATGACGAAATACTTTACGCGCGCTCAATCGCGCCCGATTGGGGCAGTGACGACTAATGACTCGACATACGCTTTCAGTATTGGTTCAAGATCAACCCGGAGTTCTCGCCCGGGTGGCCAGCCTGTTCTCGCGCCGAGGGTTCAATATTGAATCCCTCGCTGTGGGCCCAACCGAAGTCCCAGACATTTCTCGGATGACCATCGTGGTCAATGTGGACCGACTGCCACTTGAGCAGGTCACCAAACAACTCAACAAACTGATTAACGTTCTTAAGATTGTCGAGTTGGAAGCCGACTCGTCGGTTCAGCGCGAGATCATTTTGGTGAAGGTGAAAGCAGACCTTGACTCTCGGAGTCATATTCTGGAAACGGTTCAACTTTTTCGAGCAAAAGTCGTCGATGTCGCCCATGACACCATCACAATCGAGGCTACGGGTGCCCACGATAAGTTACAGGCCTTGCTCTCGATGCTCGAGCCTTTTGGAATTCGAGAGTTGGTTCAGTCGGGCATGGTCGCCATGGGACGTGGATCACGCTCCATCAGTGATCGAAGTGCACGATCCACCGAAAAAACGACTTAGAAATCACGTATCATCAAATAAATCGCAATGTAAAACTAATAAGAAGGAGAGCCCCCGTGGCCGAATTATTCTACGAAGTTGATGCAGATCTTGACGTTATCCGTGGTCGTAAGGTCGCTGTCATCGGTTATGGAAGTCAGGGTCACGCACACGCACTTTCTTTGCAGGATTCCGGCGTTGATGTGCGAGTCGGACTTGCCGAAGGTTCCAAGAGCCGGGCAAAAGCCGAGGCCGACGGCCTTCGCGTCGTCGATCCAGCGACAGCGGCCTCAGAGGCAGATGTCATTATGATTTTGGTTCCGGACCCCATTCAAAAGAAGCTCTATGAAGAATCCATTGAACCGCACCTCAAAGAGGGCAATGCCCTGTTCTTTGCGCATGGTTTCAATATTCGTTTTGGTTACATTAAACCGCCGGCATTTGTTGACGTTGCCATGGTTGCGCCAAAGGGACCCGGGCACCTGGTTCGCCGCGAATTCGCCGCTGGACGTGGGGTTCCCGTCTTAGTGGCGGTTGAGCAAGATGCCAGCGGAAAAGCATGGTCATTGGCATTGAGCTACGCCGCAGCAATCGGTGGCCTTCGTGCCGGCGGAATCAAGACCACCTTTACCGAAGAATGCGAGACGGACCTCTTTGGCGAGCAGGCCGTTTTGTGCGGTGGGGCCTCGCAGTTGGTCATGTACGGCTACGAAACCTTGATTGAGGCCGGTTACCAACCAGAAGTTGCTTATTTCGAATGCCTACACGAACTCAAATTGATCGTTGATCTCATGTACGAGGGTGGAATAGCTAAACAGCGCTGGAGTGTTTCCGACACAGCCGAATTTGGTGACTACGTCTCAGGCCCCCGAGTTATCGATCCGAGTGTCAAAGCGAATATGCAGGCCGTCCTCGCCGATATCCAAAATGGGAGTTTTGCTGAACGATTCGTAAACGACTACAACAACGGAAGCACGGAGTTCCTTGAACTTCGCGCTAAGGGAGAAAAGCACCCCATTGAAGCCGTTGGGCGCAAGCTTCGTTCCATGATGTCATGGGTTTCAGGCGATGACAAAGATTATGTTGAAGGCTCAGCCCAAAGGTAGTTCGTGGGCGAGTGCAGGCGAAGAATAAAGGCTCACGAGCGGAGTTTTTGAGGGGTCATTAGGATTGGCCCGTGCCTAAATCCCGAGTACTTATTGCCGAAGAACTTTCACCCGCAACAGTTGAGGCCCTGGGCCCAGATTTTGAGATCATCAACTGTGACGGCGCCAACCGTGAAGAATTGTTAGCGGCGATAGTTGATGTTGATGCAATTCTTGTTCGTTCAGCCACGATGGTTGATTCAGAAGCACTTGCGGCCGCGAAAAACCTCAAGGTTGTGGCTCGTGCGGGAGTAGGTCTTGACAATGTTGATGTGAAGGCTGCGACCCTGGCGGGAGTCATGGTGGTTAACGCCCCGACCTCAAACATTGTCAGCGCGGCTGAATTGGCAGTGGGACTGCTCTTAGCAAGCGCACGCCATATCGTGCCGGCCAATGAAGCATTGCGCAAAGGGGAATGGAAGCGGAGCAAGTACACCGGTGTTGAAGTCGCGGACAAGGTTGTTGGTGTTGTTGGACTTGGGCGCATTGGAGTATTGGTCGCTCAGAGGCTCAGTGCATTTGGCGTTCGCCTGATTGCCTATGACCCATACGTGCAGCCAGCACGAGCCGCTCAACTGGGAGTTCGCATGGTGACTCTGGACGAACTACTTGTCGAGAGTGATTTCATCACCATTCACTTACCTAAAACCCCGGAGACTGTCGGGCTTATTGGCGATGCAGAATTACATAAGACCAAGCCAACGGTGCACATCATTAATGCTGCTCGTGGTGGAATTATCGATGAAACTGCGCTCTACAATGCGCTTGTTGATGGTCGCGTGGCTGGCGCCGGTGTTGATGTTTATGGAAAAGAGCCGTGTACTGACTCCCCGTTGTTTTCGCTCGAGTCTGTGGTCGCTACACCGCATCTGGGTGCCTCAACGGATGAAGCTCAGGAAAAGGCTGGTATTTCAGTTGCTAGGTCCGTTCGATTGGCGCTTGCTGGCGAACTGGTTCCCGACGCGGTCAACGTCCAGGGAGGCAATCTCCACGAGGACATTAAGCCATTGATTCCATTGGCGGAAATGCTCGGCGTTATTGCCTGTGCCCTCGCGGATTCAGCGATAGTTCGAGTAGAGGTTGACGTTCGAGGGGCAGTCGTTGAACATGATGTGCGAGTCCTCGAGCTCAGTGCGACAAAAGGTGTATTCCAAAACTTGGTGCATGATCCAGTTTCGTTTGTTAATGCCCCCGTTCTCGCGGAGCAGCGTGGAGTTGACATCTCCCTAAAAACAGATCGCATTAGTGATGACCACAAGAATTTGGTAAGCGTGAGCGTCACCCAGACCGACGGCGAAGTCGTTATCGTTTCTGGAACGGTAGCGGGGAGCAAGCACCAAGCCAAGGTTGTCAACATCAATGGCTTTGACATTGATGTCCCAGTCAGTTCACATATGGCATTTTTCCGTTACCACGATCGCCCTGGAGTTATTGGGCAAGTGGGCAATCTGCTGGGTGATTCGGGGATCAACATCGCGGGCATGCAGGTAAGCCGGGACAATGACGGACACGCATTGATTGTTCTCACGGTTGATTCCCCGATCGCTCCTGTTCTCCTTGATCAGATCACGAGTGAAATCGGCGCACACACAGGCAAGTCGGTCGCGCTCTAATCCCGCATTGCTCTGTTTACCGCACTGATAATCCCTTTCAGTGAAGAAGTCGTGATGGAAGGATCAATTCCAACCCCCCAAAGGACCTTTCCATCGACCGCACATTCGAGATAGGAAGCTGCGGTCGCATCTCCACCAGCACTAAGGGCATGTTCGGTGTAGTCCAGAACACGGACGTCAATTCCATACTCGCCCATTGCCTGGCAAAAGGCAGCGATGGGACCGTTACCTGATCCCTTCAAAGTGACTTCGCTATTTCCATCAGTGATGTTTGCCTCAATTGTCGTGTGCCCATCAACATCCGAATTTTGGCTCACCGAGCGCAGAGAGAAACGACCCCAAGGTGCTTGGGGATCCGGTAGGTATTCCGATGAGAATGCCGCCCACATTGCGCTGGGTGCTATCTCTCCACCTTCAGTGTCGGTCACTTTTTGAATTACTTGTGAAAATTCAATCTGCAGCCGGCGAGGCAGGTCGAGTCGATGCTCGGTGCGCATGATGTAGGCGACACCACCTTTACCCGACTGTGAGTTGACCCGAATTACGGCTTCATAGGTACGGCCCAGATCCTGAGGGTCGATCGGGAGATAGGGGACTTCCCAGCGAAATGAGTTGACGTCGACTCCTGCAGCCTGTGAATCGGCTTTCATGGCGTTGAGCCCTTTATTAATTGCATCCTGATGTGACCCTGAAAATGCTGTAAACACTAGGTCTCCACCATAGGGATGGCGTTCGTGAACGGGGATCTGGTTGCAATATTCAACGGTGCGCCTGATTTCATCAATATTTGAGAAATCAATTTCGGGGTCGATGCCTTGGCTGAACAGGTTCATCCCCAGTGTTACCAAGCAAACATTGCCCGTTCGTTCGCCATTGCCAAAGAGGCAACCTTCTATGCGATCGGCGCCAGCAAGGTAACCCAGTTCGGCGGCGGCGACACCTGTACCGCGGTCATTGTGGGGGTGAAGTGAGAGCACTATGGAGTCTCGGCGAGCGAGATTGCGATTCATCCACTCGATTGAGTCCGCATAAATATTCGGGGTCGCCATCTCGACCGTGGCCGGGAGATTCAAAATCACCTTGTGATCAGGTGTCGGCTGCCACACGTCGGTAACCGCATTGCAGATCTTGAGGGCGAACTCCAGCTCGGTTCCCGTATACGACTCAGGGGAGTACTCAAAGTAGATATCGGTGTTCGGGGTAATTTCTTCGGCATATTTGGCGCAGAGTTGGGCTCCGTGAACGGCGATGTCAATGATTCCTGACTCGTCGAGCCCGAAAACGACCCGTCGCTGCAGGGTCGACGTCGAGTTGTAGAGATGCACAATTGCCTGCTTGGCACCGACCAAGGATTCGAATGTTCGTTCAATGAGATGTTCCCGCGATTGGGTGAGTACTTGTATCACGACATCATCGGGTATCTTTCCCTCCTCGATTATTTGTCGCACGAAA
>JBIIOS010000213.1:0-2622 GCA_044336805.1 Candidatus Nanopelagicales bacterium | reverse complement strand
GAAATCTGTTTGCGAAGCAGAAGGGAATCCCACCTCGATTTCCTTGTAGCCCATGGCTACGAGCAGTTCAAACATTGCCATTTTGCGTGCCGGGGTCATGGGATCAATGAGGGCTTGGTTGCCGTCGCGTAGGTCAACCGCGCACCACCTGGGTGCACTCGTCATTGTCTTGGTGGGCCAGGTGCGATCAGGAAGATCAATGGGCGTAAAGGGTCGGTAACGGTCAAATGGCATTCCCGATGGTTTTTGACTATTGCGTATTTCGTAACTATTTGATGTGTTCATTGTGGTCTCCGCGGTTAGGTTATTTCGGCTGATGAGGTAACCGGCGGAGCAGATGCTTGTTCGGCTGCTCCAGTAGTTCGGCCCGCGACGAGGATCCGGCTGTTATGCCTCGGCGCGGCAGCGAAGTGAGAGGCAGAGAGGCGAGAGGAGGAACTCGGACGTCATAATGAATAAAGACTAGCACCGGTCTTCGGGAAGCCGAGTACCCACTAAAGTTCACGCATGAAAGCCAACTACTCGATCGCACTCATCCCAGGCGATGGAATCGGGACCGAAGTGGTCGCTGAAGCCATAAAGGTTCTCGAGGTCGTCGCGCCCAAGGCTGGTTTCACCTTTGAAACGACGGAATACGACCTGGGCGCTAGGCGTTACAACGCCACGGGTGAGTTGCTGCCCGACTACGTCATCGAGGAGTTGCGCGGGGCCGATGCCATCCTTTTGGGTGCGATCGGCGATCCCAGTGTTGCGCCAGGGATCCTTGAGCGTGGTGTGTTGCTTCCCCTGCGCTTTACTTTGGATCATCACGTAAATTTGCGCCCCGTCAAACTCTACGACGGTGTGGCGGGACCATTGGCCGATAAGGGGCCCGCGGATATTGACTTCATCGTCTGCCGGGAAGGTACAGAAGGTCCCTACGTTGGAGTGGGTGGCACTTTGAGAAAAGACACACCGCATGAGGTGGCAACTGAAGTAAGCGTGAACACAGCTTTCGGTGTGGAGCGCATTGTGCGAGACGCGTTTGAAAGGGCATCTCGCAGACCGCGTAAGAAGGTGACACTCGTACACAAAACAAATGTTTTGGTTTTTGCCGGCAATCTTTGGGAAAGAACGTTCAATCGCGTTGCTTTGGAATTCCCAGAAGTCACGACTGATTACTTGCACGTGGATGCTGCATCAATGTTTTTCTTGACCAACCCCGAGCGCTTCGATGTTCTCGTTACCGACAATTTATTCGGTGACATCGTTACTGACATTGGGGCCGCAATCGTCGGAGGAATTGGACTAGCGGCCAGTGGAAATATTGATCCCAGTCGCAAAAATCCCAGCATGTTTGAACCTGTTCATGGTTCGGCACCCGATATTGCGGGCCTTGGAAAAGCAGATCCGACCGCAACCATAATGTCACTAGCGATGCTTTTGGACCATATCGGCGAGGCACAAGCGGCACAATGGATTGAGCAGGGCGTCGCAGCGGATCTTGGCTCGCGTGGCACGAAGGTCCGGTCCACTTCAGAAATTGGTTCAGCGTTAGCGAACGCTAGTTTGTCTGCGGCAGAAGGAAACTGACATGTCCGGTCTATGGAAGATTGAAAACAGAACTACGGGCGCGGTCCGTCAGGCTGATGCACAACGCGAGGAAATACTGGCTAACCCAGGTTTCGGAAAATATTTCACAGATTCCATGGTGACCGCGGACTGGGATGTTGACAATGGTTGGCATGCTGCCCAGTTGATTCCCTACGGTCCACTAGTTCTAGATCCCGCAACAAACTTCATGCATTATGGACAGGCAATTTTCGAGGGGCTTAAGGCGTATCGCCATGAAGATGGCAGTATCAAGACATTCCGACCCTTTGAAAATGCTCGGCGCTTTGAACGCTCAGCCAGGCGCTTGGCAATGGCGGAAGTCCCCGAAGAACTGTTCGTGGCAAGTATTGAAGAACTTGTGGCACATGACCAGGATTGGGTTCCCGCAGGGCGAGAGAGGTCTCTCTATCTCAGGCCGTTTCTCATTTCAACGGAAGTTGGACTTGGGGTAAGGCCAGCGAATGCTTATAAGTTCGTCCTCATCGCATCCCCAGCAGGCGCTTATTTTGCCGGCGGAATAAATCCCGTTTCGGTGTGGATCTCCGATGAATACGTTCGTGCCGCTCCAGGAGGAACGGGGGAGGCTAAATGCGCCGGAAACTATGCGGCTTCGCTGCTCGCCCAAGCTGAGGCATCGGCCCATGGTTGCGACCAAGTGGTGTGGCTCGACGCGGTTGATCGGCAACGGATTGAAGAGATGGGAGGAATGAACCTGTATTTCGTTTATGGCGCAGGGGATTCGGCTCGAATCATGACACCAGCTTTGACGGGTTCGCTGCTCCCAGGAATTACCCGTGAATCACTCATCACGGTGGCATCCGATCTTGGAATCAGGGTTGATCAAGGCGAGATCACCGTGGATCAACTCAGGACGGGTTGCGAAAGTGGGGAAATCACCGAGGTCTTCGCGTGCGGAACTGCGGCAGTTATCACTCCCGTCGGTAAGGTCAAGAGTCGCTCAAATGGTTCATTTGACGTAGCTGGGGGCAAGTCCGGTGAAATCACTCTGGCATTACGTAATGCCTTACT
>JBIIOS010000011.1:0-26395 GCA_044336805.1 Candidatus Nanopelagicales bacterium | reverse complement strand
TTGCAATGCGAGCGGAACTCGCGGTTCCGGGAATGCAGATTATCTCACTCGAGCAGTACAACCAGTTGTTCACCATGCACGGCACCATCATGCTTTTCCTATTCGCAACGCCACTTTTCGTTGGTTTCGGCAACGTGGTCATGCCGCTACAAATCGGCGCGCCAGACGTTTCCTTTCCTCGGTTAAACATGTTCGCCTACTGGCTTTTCCTCTTCGGTGGCCTACTTGTTGTGGCAGGCTTTTTCACTCCCGGCGGCGCCGCATCATTCGGTTGGTTTGCCTACGCTCCGTTGAGTAACGCGGTCAACTCTCCAGAAGTGGGAGCAGACCTGTGGCTGCTCGGTTTGACCATGGGTGGGCTTGGCACGATTCTTGGCTCGGTCAACTTCATCACAACGATCTTCACCATGCGCGCCCCCGGAATGACCATGTTCCGCATGCCAATTTTCACTTGGACGATTCTGATCACCAGCCTTTTGGTACTTATTGCTTTCCCTGTACTAGCTGCAGCACTAGCAGTCGCATTTATTGATCGTCAATACGGCGCAGTTATCTTTGCACCCGAAAACGGCGGAGCGATCCTCTGGCAACACTTGTTCTGGTTCTTCGGTCACCCGGAGGTATACATCATCGCTTTGCCGTTCTTTGGTATTGCGAGTGAGATTATTCCTACCTTCGCGCGTAAACCATTGTTCGGCTACAAGGGGTTAGTTTTTGCCACTATGGCAATTGGGGCACTTTCCGTCGCGGTGTGGGCGCACCATATGTACGTGACCGGATCCGTATATTTACCGTTCTTTGCCGCGACGACTATGCTGATTGCGGTGCCCACAGGCGTAAAATTCTTCGCGTGGATTGGCACTATGTGGCGGGGTTCCATCTCATTTGATACCCCAATGCTGTGGACTATGGGATTCCTCTTCACCTTCCTTTTCGGTGGACTCACCGGAATCATCCTCTCAGCTCCACCACTTGACTTTGCTGTCTCGGATTCCTACTTTGTTGTTGCTCACTTCCACTACACGGTGTTTGGAACAGTCGTATTCATGATGTTTGCCGGTTTCTATTTCTGGTGGCCCAAGATGACTGGAAGAATGTTGGACGAGAAACTAGGGAAGATCCATTTCTGGTTGCTCTTCATTGGTTTCCAGGTCACATTCCTGGTCCAGCATTGGTTGGGCGTCCAGGGCATGCCACGACGTTACGGCGACTACCTTCCCATTGACGACTTCCAGACTTTGAACATTATTTCGACAACGGGTGCCGCAATACTTGGCTTCTCGACCCTGTTCTTTATCTGGAACGTGTTCAAGACCTGGAAGACCGCACCCTTGGTTACCGTCGACGACCCATGGGGTTGGAGTGGTTCGCTTGAGTGGGCAACCTCCTGCCCACCACCGCGCCACAACTTCACCTCCATGCCACGTATTCGTTCCGAGCGCCCGGCATTTGACCTGCACCATCCCGAATTGGCAGCCGTAGGTGCGCATACAGCTCCCATTGCGCCCGTTACTACAGCCGGCACAACAACTGGATCAGTGGTTGGAGGCGAGTCGAAGTGAAGATCGAAGGTGGGCTTTTCGGCATTGGATTCGTTTTCTACACTCTGCTCGCCGTTGTTTATTGGTACTTCAGTCGAGATGAAATCGGGACAACAGCCCTCGCGCTCACCGGTGGAATGGCATTTTTGATCTCGTTCTACGCGCTGTACACATCGAAGCGGGTTTATCCTCGCCCGGAGGATCGACTCGATGCTGAAATGGATGAGGCAGACCCGGAATATGGTTTTTACAGCCCCCACTCTTGGTGGCCTTTGGCAGTCGCTGTACCCGCGGTGATCGTGGTCCTCGGTTTGATTTTCGCTGTCTGGTTGATAGTGCTGGGTGTGGCCGCATTGATATTGGGCCTGATCGGTTTCCTCTTTGAGTACTACCGTGGAGAGTTTGCGCACTAAATCTGTCGTACCCTCGATGTAAACCATCGCACAAGCGGAGGGCAATTGTTTTCTCGCGACAACGCTCGAGCATGTGTAGTACTACCTGTTTGCTTGGGTGCGGGGGTGCTTCTCCTTACGGGCTGTACGCCAACCCTGACCGTTTCTACGCAGGCAATCGATCCAAAGTCTGCTGTTAGTATCACGGCAAATCCACAGAGCGGTACCGGGATTGACCCTGACACTCGAGTCGTGATTGAAGCAGATTTAGGCAGGCTCACCCAAGTCTTAGTTCTCGGTCCTGAAGGTGAGGTGCCTGGAATTCTTTCCGATGACGGATCACTTTGGACAGCGGTAGACACAGCACTTGATTACTCGGCGAATTACACGATCTCGGTGCAGGCCGCTGATGCGCGAGGTCGTATCAACACGATGGACTCGAGTTTTTCCACCTTAGAACCGGATAAGTTTTTCACAGCAGCGATCTCGCCCAGCTCCGGAGAAACTGTCGGCGTTGGCGAGCCGATCGTGGTGAATTTCAATAAAGTGGTCGAGAACAAAGCGGAGGTGGAAGCGGCGCTTGTCGTTCGCACCAGTCAACCTGTTTTTGGCGCTTGGGCATGGCGAGACAACCGCACCGTTGAATTCCGCCCGAAGGATCTGTGGCCCGGGGATATGAATGTCGAAGTTGATCTCAATCTCACAGGAGTTCAGGCGAAACCCGGTGTCTTTGGCGAAGCTAATACAACTGACACATTTAGTTTTCGACCTTCGATGGTGAGTGTCGTAGATGCGAATACCCACACCATGAATGTGTACAGGGCCGGCCAACTGTTGCGGTCTATTCCGGTAACAACCGGGAAACCTGGTTTTGAGACACGTTCAGGGACAAAAGTCTTGATCACCAAAGAACGTTCTCGAATCATGGATGCAGCAACGGGTGGAACTTCACTGGAGGATCCAGACTATTACCGGGTTAATGCCGAATACGCAATGCGACTGAGCTATTCCGGAGAGTTCGTACATGCAGCACCCTGGAGCACGGGAGCTCAGGGGAGTGCGAACGTCTCCCACGGTTGTATTGGCATGAGTACGGCGAACGGGGAATGGTGGTGGAATCAAAATGAGATCGGCGACGTCGTGATTGTCAAAAACACCCCACTCATTCAAGGCGATGACGGTAATGGGTTAACTGTGTGGAACGCCAAATGGGATGAGTGGCTGGCCAAATCATTTACCGGGGCACAGTTCACTCAACCGATCACAACCGATGCGCCGCAACATGATTCATTCGATGTTAAGGCGCTGGGATCTGCCAACAACTCTTAGTTCAGGTGAATGTGATGCAGGATTTGCATTCGTTCAATTAGGAAACCGTTACGGGTAGACCGCTCAGAACTGCGGTTCCACCAAGTGGATCCACATGATCCACACTCACCAAAACATTGACATTGAAATCTGCCCATCCGTGCGGAATACAAATACAACCACGAGACACTGTGTCGCTAATCGCCAAAGCAATGTTCAGACTTCCGCTAGCGGTGGTGACACAGATCATCTCACCGTCAGCTCGACCCAGATCTGCTGCATCAAGTGGATGCATTTGGGCGGTGGGCAGGTTTGATCCCCCTTGCAGGTTCTCAATTTCTTTCATCCACGAGTTATTGCTGCGTAGTTGACGTCGCCCAACCAGCAAGTAGGAACCAACTTCAGAGCCAGGAGTAGCCACGCTTAACGCGGAACTCGCGGTAGCGAGAGTTTCGATAAGTACCGGGGGCGCAAACTCAATGCGTCCACTGGGTGTTCGCAAGACTTCGGGCAGCCGAGGGGTGAGCGGGCCCAGATCAATTCCATGAGGAGCCTCAATTACCTCCTGCAGGGTTAAACCCGCAGGGCTGGAGCGCAGCCGAATGTCAAGAACCCGGTCAACCCCGCGCAACGGAGCCACGCTTGCAAGGACCGCCTCAACGGTTGACCCATGCAGGCGTGACGCGGAATCAGTCACCGCTTGGTGGGCAACTGTGGCAGCCAAGATGTCATCCATTGCTGCGGCGCTGAGTTCATTACCAGTATTTATTCCCACGGCTATCCCTGCCAGAGTCAACAAAACATTGGCTTCATCCATTTGGCCTTCAGGAACGGGGAACACTGCAGGGGAATACCGCGCCTGATTGCGCACCGCTAGGTTGTTGAAGACCACGTCGTAGTGTGGGCGTGTTAACGGTGAAGAAACGGGAAGCACAACGTCGGCCAATGAATTGGTCGCAGTGAGATACGGATCGACGGACACCATGAAATCTAGGGACTCAAAGGCTGCTCGTAGGCGTGATGCGTCCGGAGTGGAAACAATCGGGTTGCCACCGATGACGAACATCGCCCTGATGTGAGCACCGGACTGCGTATCAGGTGTGTCAATCTCCTCAGCTAATGCCGACACAGGATATTCACCCAAGACGCTGGGTAAGCTGCGGACCCGCGTGCGCCTGCGTCCAGGAATGCTCACACCGTGTCCAACCCCGGGGGTTCCTTCTGTTGATGGCCCGCCAGCTGCGGGCAGTGCGAACATCACACCGCCGGGCTTGTCCAGTGATCCGATTGAAATATTGATAACGTCAATTAGCCACGACGCGACTGTCCCCAAGGGCAGCACAGAACCGTCAATGCTTAGTCCCGAAGTTGTTGTACCCATTCGGCCGTAAACCGCAGCACTGGGAGCAGCTTGAAGTTCTGCAGCAATTCGACGGGTGACACCAGCATCAATCCCTGTGACTGCAGCAACCCCCTCGGGCGTGAAAGCGGACAGCACCGAAATCAATGAATCAACATCAGCCGATTTAATCCACTGCTCTGCAGCACCGAAGTCAGCGACTCCCTCAACAATGAGAACATGGGCAATGGCGGCAAGCCACAAAGCATCACTGCCCGGACGGATTTCAAGATGCTCGTCGGCGAACTCGGCGGTGCGTGTGCGGATCGGGTCAACGACGACCATGCGACCACCGCGTTTACGTAAGGCCCGCAATCGTCCCGGGAAGTCTGGTGCGGTCAGCATTGACCCATTAGAAACCAGTGGGTTGGCGCCTAGGACGAGAAATAAATCGGTGCGGTCAATGTCAGCCAAGGCAATGGACAGCGCGGTTCCGTACATCATGGCCGAAGCTGCCTGTTTTGGCATTTGGTCAACGGTGCTGGCAGAAAAGCGTTGTGATGTCCCTAGGGATTTAATCAGGGTGGGCAACATGAATGCACCCGACAAGGAGTGCACATTCGGATTGCCGAGAAACAAACCAACCGAATCAGGGCCAAAATTGCTAATGACTTCTCCGAGACGAGTACGGATAACTGAGAAAGCTTCATCCCAGGTTGCCGGCACCAAAGCTCCATGTGAATCGCGAACAAGGGGAGTAGGTAACCGGGTGGGGTCGGCATCGACTGCGCCCAGTGAGACACCCTTGGGACAAATGAATCCATGGCTGAACACATCGGCTTTGTCCCCGCGCACCGACGTCACGGTTGAGCCGGTGATCTCCAGTTCCAGACCGCAGTTTGCCTCACAGAGCGGACAAATGCGCAATGCCGTGCGTTCGGAATCTGGATTCATGGGCGCAAGCCTGCCATCTAAAGCCAGCGTCCGCCCATGAATACCAATTTTTCGAGTTTAGCTTGAGGCTTCCGTCATCACGATCGTGGTTGTAGGGGAGGTCAGCGTGAAAGTAGAGCCATCAACGGTGTAACTCGGCTTTGACGTTAAGAAGGTGATCAAGGCTTGATCTTGGGCCATGAGCATTTCCGGGCAGGCCATCATGGTTGAGCCCATATTGCCCGCAGGAACGGTGAGAACCCCATCATTCAAGGTGGCCATGCCGAACATGGTGTTGCAGCCGGCAATAAGGGAAATACCGTCGTCGGTGAAGGTGAGTTCAATCGAACTTTCTTCGGCTGCTGGAGTAAGCACGCCGTCAACGGTGAGTTCACCTGCGACATACGTTTTTCCACTGAGATCAGCGCTCGCCGCACTGTCACTGCTGCAGCCAGACAAAACAGCGCCTATGACAACAAATGACAGGATGAGTCCAATTGATTTTTTCATGTCAACAGAATAAAACACGATGTCTAGGAAATAAATTGATCCCCCTACATTGGTAGGGGGATCAATTAAAGTTCGGGAACGTTATTGCCTTTGGTTAACCTGTTCCTGATTGGTCATCGGCATTCCTGGGTGGTGTAGGACTCCACCGTGGCCAACCGGGTCTTGATCAAGTTCCTCATATTCGTGCAGCGGTGCTTCAAGTCCCGCGCTATGTGCGGCATGAGCCTGACCCGCTTCAATCTCTGCATCTGTTGGACGCTCAATGTTGTCCCGCAAGAAGAAACTTGACAGCTTGTGGCGAAGTTGATCAATCCGGTAGTTTGGATTGCGCACTCCATCCGCGTCATTCTTGGCCGGTGCGGGAAGAACGGGCAGGTCTTCCTTCGCGGAGATAACGGCTAGTTCCTTGTAGTTCAGCGGCTGGTGTACCTCGATGAACTCTCCGTGCGGCAGGCGCAGAACCCGACCGGATTCGTAACCGTGAAGGAGCTTCTCGCGATCCTTACGCTGCAAACCTAGGCAAATTCTTTTCGTGACCACGAAAGCAATCGGGGGAAGGATGATCAAACCGATTCGAAGACCCCAACTGAGAATGTTGAATGAGAGGTTGAAGGCTGCCGCAATAACGTCGTTGCCGCCACCAATCCACAGAATTCCGTAGAAGACGATTGCCGCGACGCCAATTCCTGTTCGAACGGGTGCGTTACGGGGACGCTCCAGCAGGTTGTGCTCACGCTTGTCACCCGTTGCCCAAGCTTCCAGGAATGGGTACAAAGCCAGACCGGTGAACAGGATTCCGGGGATCACAACGGATGGAATAAGAACGTTCCAAGAGATGGTGAATCCGGCGATCACACTTTCCCAGTTGGGCATCAAACGAAGCGCGCCATCAAGCCAACCGATGTACCAGTCAGGCTGGGTTCCCGCTGAGACCTGGTCGGGCGTGTAGGGCCCAAAGAGCCAGATTGGGTTAACGGTTACCAGCCCGCCAATAAGGGCGATGATGCCGAAGACGATGAAGAAGAAGCCGCCTGCTTTCGCCATGTATACGGGCAGGAGGGGGTAACCCACGACATTTGTGTTTGTACGACCCGGTCCAGGGAACTGGGTGTGCTTCTGGGTCCAGACCATCATGAGGTGGACCGTGATGAGTGCAAGGATGATCCCCGGAATAAGCAGAATGTGTGCGGCGTACAGCCGGGGGATGATTTCGGTACCGGGAAACTCCCCTCCGAAGACGAGGAATGCGGCCCATGTCCCAATCAACGGAATGGACTGCAAGATTCCACGAATGATTTGAAGACCGGTGCCCGAGAGCAGGTCGTCGGGGAGGGAATAACCGGTGAAACCGGCACCGAGTGCGAGTGCGGTGAGCCCAACACCGACAAGCCAGTTGAATTCACGAGGCTTGCGGAAAGCTCCCGTGAAGAAGACGCGGAACATATGGACGGCCATTGCGGCGACAAAAATGAGCGCACTCCAATGGTGCATTTGGCGAATCAAGAGTCCGCCACGAACCTCAAATGAGATGTCCAGCGATGAGGCGTAGGCCTCCGACATCTGCACACCCTTGAGTGGAACGTAGGACCCGTTGTAGACAACCTCGACCATGCTGGGGTTGTAGAACAAGGTCAAAAACGTTCCAGTGAGAAGGACGACGATAAATGAGTACAGGGCAATTTCACCGAGCATGAATGACCAGTGGTCGGGGAACACTTTGCCGAGGTTGCGGCCAAGGAACTTGTTACTTCCCAGGCGTTGATCAACGTATTTTGCGGTGACCCCGCCTATCTGCTCAACCGGATGATCTGTTGTTGTACTCATGCTTTATCTCGCTCCCAGAAACTAGGTCCGACCGGTACGGCAAAATCTTGTGTTGCTATCAAATATCCTTCCTCATCTACCGAGATCGGCAACTGCGGCATATTTCGGGCAGCTGGGCCAAAAATTACCGCGCCAGAATCGGCGAGATCAAAGGTCGATTGGTGGCAGGGGCACAAGAGGTGATGTGTGCGCTGTTCATACAGAGCGATGGGGCAACCGACATGGGTGCAAATTTTTGAGTAGGCCAAAATTCCGTTGTAATCCCAACCTTCACCCTGTTGTGAGCGAATCTGCTCTGGGTCCATGCGTACCAGAATGATCGCGGCTTTGCCGCGCGCGTTGAGATTGTGCTCTTCCTCTTGAACTTCAAGTATGCCCTCGGGAAGTGCCGATACCAAGCCACCGACAGGCAGATCTTCGGGGCGTACCGGCATGTACGTTCCGTCGGAGATGATCCGCTTGCCCTTTGTCCACATAGTTGTTGACAAAATTTCGGTTGGGTTTTCACCGGGAGGGGTAACCCAGAGATCGCGAAGCACAACGATGATAGGAATGGGAAGTAGCGCCATCGCTCCTATGAGTGAGCGGCGGATCATCTTGTATCGAGCGAAACCAGACTCTTCTTTGCCACGTTCGTAGTTGGCTGCAGCGAGGTTGTCGTCTTCTTTCTCTGAAACCATGTCGTGGCGTTCTTGAACTACTTCAACGTCGGGCATGAGTTTCTTGGCCCACTGGATCGCGCCGGCTCCAATAAGGAGTACTGCTAAACCGAAAGTGAGGCCGAGTACAACGTTGCTGGCTCCAACTTCCCCGAGGACGGGGATATAAACAACGGCGTACTTGTCAATTACCACATATGCGATGACCGAGAGAATCACAAACACCATGGACAGGGTGAACATCCCTGCCACCTGGCGTTCCGCTCGACGGGCGGCCTTTGGGTCAGTGTCGGTTACCCGCAACCGGTGGGGAATTTCAGCCACCGGGGAGTAACCCAGTTGTGCTGGCGCAGGTGAATGTCCCTCGTGCGCGGGTTCGTTGTTACCGCCAGAGCTCGGAATAATTTCGTTCATCGCGCTTTGATTCCAATCCAGACGGCCGCTCCAATGAATGCGGCGAATACGGCAACCCACATAAACAGACCCTCAGTAACTGGACCGATTCGGCCGAGTGAGAGACCGCCAGGGCTGGGAGCTTCTTGTAAAGCCATGATGTAGGCGGTCACGGCTTGCTTGTCTTTGATGGGCAACGTTTCGTTGGAGAACACGGGCATGCTTTGCGGCCCGGACACCATTGCTTCATAGATTTCTTGGGGAGTGGCCTGCATCAGATTGGGTGCGTATTTGCCTTGAGTGAGTGCACCACCTTGGCCAGCGGCCTGATGGCACTGGGCGCAGTTGATGCGGAATAAGACGCCCCCCTCAGCAATATCAGCGTCCGAGTAGTCCAGATCCTCAGCTGTGGGGATTGCGGGGCCAGGGGCCAGTGAAGCGATATAGGCGGACATCGCGGCAACTTCTTCAACGTCGTAGATGGGCTCTTTGGCCGTTGCTTGGGCGCCAGGAGCCGCAAGTGGCATCCGTCCGGTGGAAACCTGGAAATGGGCCGCGGCTGCTCCAACCCCTATTAATGAAGGGCCGTTCATTGCTCCTTGGGCGTCAAGGCCATGGCAGGAGCTGCAACCCTCGAGATACAGCTTTTTCCCATCCTCGACTTGGGTTTGCGAACCCAATGATGCTTGAGCAGGCTCAATATTGGACACGGCCGAAAAGGTGATTCCAACAGCCCCAAGGGCGGCAACGAGCAGCAGGACGGCGACGAAGGGGTTACGCCTTCGTGCGGTAAGGAACTTCACAGCGGCAAAGCCTTTCTCGGTTGGTGAAAAGTGGGGTATCGAGAATTACTTCAAGATGTAAATCATGAAAAACAGGGCAATCCAAACAACGTCAACGAAATGCCAGTAATAGGAGACAACAATTGCGCGAGTGGCTTGTTCATGGGTGAACCGTTTCGCTACGTAGGTGGTGGCCAAGACCAAAAGGAACGCAATCAGGCCCCCGGTTACGTGCATTCCATGGAAGCCGGTGGTGATGTAAAAGGCGGAGCCGTAGGCATTCGACGAAAGGGTGAGGCCCTCGTGGACGAGCTCCGTGTATTCGGTGATCTGGCCGCCGACGAAGAAGGCCCCCATGAGGAAGGTGATGATGAACCAGCGTCGCAGTTTTTTGACGTCCCCACGCTCAGCGGCGAATACACCCAGTTGACAGGTAACCGAACTCAATACCAGGACCGTGGTGTTAAGGCTGGCGAAGGGGATGTTGAGAATTTGGGTTTCATTGGCCCACAGTTCAGGGTTGACCGCCCGCATAGTGAAATACATGGCAAAGAGCGCCGCAAAGAACATGAGTTCGCTGGCGAGCCAGACAATTGTTCCGATGGAGACCATGTTGGGGCGATTCGCCGGCGCATGGTCATATGCCTGGGGGATTACGGTTGCTTGGGCCACGCCCATACTCTCGCAGATGGAGAACTAAATTTCTCTCTGACCCCCTCTTATTAATAAGTGATTTTCGCCTCGTTGGTGAGCCTGTTTTTCATTGAGCGTTTTCTGCTGGATAGAGTACGAATGTGGTAACAGAACCCGGCGCCCGAGACCCCTTACGCGTACTCATCTATAGCAGTAATCGCAACACCCGCGCTGATGTCATTTCAGCCCTGGGCCCACGACCTTCAATGGACCTACCCACCGTCGAATACACCGAGGTGGCAACCGAGCCCGGATTCATATCAGCGGCCGATAAGGGAAAATTTGACCTATTCATCCTCGACGGTGAGGCAACGCCCGCGGGAGGAATGGGGCTCGCCCGACAAATTAAAGATGAACTTTATCGATGCCCTCCCGTGCTTGTGTTGATTGCTCGCCCCCAAGATGCGTGGCTGGCAACTTGGTCTCGAGCCGATGCAGTAGTTGGATTGCCCATCGAGCCAGTGTCCACCGCCCAAGCGGTGAGCCGGCTATTGGCAACCCGCCTGAGCTTGACTTCCTAGGAATTACCCATGGAAAGCAACAGCTGGCCCGTGGTGCTCACCAATATCGCCGGTCCACACCCATTAGCCGCTGATCAGGTTGATTGGGCCATGCATGAAATACTCGGTGATCGATCAACCGATGCCCAAATCGCCGCGTTTGTCTTTGGACTAAAAATCAAAGGGGAAACACCCGAGCAGGTCTCAGCCCTGGCGACCACCATGTTGGAATTCGCCAATCTTGTCCCGATCCCGCCCCACATGTCCGTTGTGTTGGACATTGTTGGCACGGGCGGGGATGGGTCCCACTCGGTCAACATCAGCACCATGGCCGCGGTTGTGGCTGCGTCATGTGGCGTAACCGTGATTAAGCATGGAAATCGGGCAGTTTCCAGCTCAACAGGCTCGGCAGACCTACTTGAAGCTCTCGGTCTTGACTTAGACCTCAGTGCCGAACAAGTGGCAATTGTTGCCCAAGAGGCTGGGATTGCCTTCTGTTTTGCGCCCAACCACCACCCAGCCATGCGTTTTGCCGGGCCAGCCCGAACCCAGTTGGGAATTCATACAGTTTTCAATATTTTGGGTCCACTCACCAACCCGGCACTGGCCAACGCGGCTCTGGTCGGCTGCGCAAATCTGGCCCATGCCCCCCTCATGGCAAATGTACTGGCCGCGCGGGGTGTCCGCGCTTTGGTTGTCCGAGGAACAGATGGCCTCGACGAAATCTCCCTCTCAGCTCCCACCCAGGTATGGGATGCCACCAGTGGGGTCGTGGTTGAGACGACCTTGGATCCTGCCGATTTCGGGAATGTGGGTTTTCTCGAAGGGCACCTCCGAGGTGGAACCCCAGAACGCAATGCCGACCTGACCCGCAAAGTTTTTGGGGGTTCCGATCCTGGCGCTGATTCAGAATTTGTTGCATCCATTCGGCGCGCAGTGGCCCTCAATGCTGCAGCCGCTTTAGCCGCAGCAGCATCGGTAGAAAATCCTGCGAGCAGTTCTGAGCCGTTGAGTGATCGGATCCAAATCTTTTTGCCCCGGGCCACGGCAGCGCTGGAAAGCGGTAACGCGTGGAAAGTTTTTGAAAAATGGGTCACGGTTGCGGCTCAGGTTAAAAGCTCTTTAGAAGTAGGTAATTCGTGACACGCCAGGTGCTCGAGGTCCGACAGGGCGCCCAAGTGGTTGGTGTCCGGTAACTGCTGCAAGGCGTTCACTGACAACCCGGCGTATATCAGAAAATTGCACGGTTTCTTTTCCGCCGCAATCAATTGGCATGGAGAGATCAGATGAACTTGCTACTAACCGCACACCGTCACTCTCCAGCCACCGAAGGAGATCAAATGCTTCCTCGGTTACACCGGCGGGTGCTGGGGCAATTCCCGGCTCGATGTATTCAGCACTTGCAATTAATGCTGCGACGTGGGGCCAGGGATCAAAGCCAGCTTCAACAACACCGGCTGCGGCTAGCCGACCGTAGCGAATGACATGAATTTCCCAACCACCCTCAACGGTGCTTTGTGCTGCGACGAGTTCTGGTGTTGAAGAAATCCAACGCAATCTTTCCGTGCGAAAAACCGCATTGACGTAATGTCCTAGTGCTTCACGCCAAGCTGCTGCCTCTTCGAATCTTTCAGCATTAGCAAGGGTTTCCATGAGTGAGTTGATGTGCGTGACGATGGCTGATGTGCTTCCCGACATGGCGATCGATGCATGATTAACAATTTCTATGTACTGCGCACGGTCGTGTTCGCGGATGCAGGGTGCGATGCATTTGCCGAGTTCGGCACGGACGCAGCCGGGGATGTCACTGCGAGGCTGGGCAGCAATCTTCGCGGTACAGGTTCGCAGGGAAATGGTCTCGTTGATTACTTCAAGTGCGGAGTTGGCGGCAGCTCGGGATGTAAACGGCCCGATATAGCGCGCACCCTCTGCTGAATCGCCTTTCAATTGTTTCGTGATAATTAATCGGGGGGCCGGTTCTGCGGTCAGTTTGAGCCAAGAGACCGAATCAGCGGCTCGTGAGCGTCGGTTGTATCGAGGTTGTTCGCTCACAATTAATCTCAGTTCACGAATTTTCGCTTCAAGAATTGTTGAACAAACGATGGGGCGAACGTGTTGGGCAATCCCAATCATTTCGGACATGCGACGACGGCTTTCCGCTGCGGTGAAGTAGGTGCGAACCCGGTTGCGGATGTTTTTAGATGTTCCAATGTAGAGCGGACGTCCCTGTGGATCTTCGAAAATGTAGACACCCGGTTTCGCCGGTAGTCCATCGGCCAAACTTTTCTTATTACGTTGAACATCAGTCACCCGTGAAGTGAATGCGTTCAAATCCTCAAGGGTGTGCACGCCGTAATTCCCCAGGCGCTCAAAAAGACGGTGCATTACGTCAGTTGTCGCGCGGGCATCGTCAAAAGCTCGATGCGTGGGCGCTATTTCGGTGTTAAAAAATGTACTGAGGGTTGAGAGTTTGCAATTGCGAACTTCATCACGATGAAGGGCCAACCGAGCGATGCGCGCCGTGTCGATCACTTTGTTATTAGGCCAATTGATCTCGAATTTGGCGCAAGCCCCTTTAAGGAACCCAATGTCGTAAGGAGCATTGTGGGCAACAAAGACACACTCACCGGCAAAATCGAGAAACATGGATACTGCTGTGCGAACCCCGGGCGAGCCAGAAACCATTGAGTCTGTAATACCGGTCAATGCGGCGATAAAGGGTGGGATAGCCGTACCGGGATTCACCAGCGTGGTGAATTCACCGATTACTTCACCGCCTTGGACCTTCACCGCGCCAATTTCGGTGATGCCAGCGTCAACGCCAGCCCCGCCGGTCGTTTCCAGGTCTACGACAACGAAAACAATGTCGGCTAATTGGGTGCCTAGGTCCGAGAGGGATAGTTGGGTCGCGGCCAATGCGTTCGGTGGATTGGTCACGGTCACAAACTAACGCTAAGCCCTGACGTTCATTAGTGCTCGAGTCGAAACGCGGTCTCAGCCCAGAGGGGATAGCGTTAGGTTATGACCAATTTGCCAAATCTTTCCCTGCCAGATGCACAATCGCGATTCCGTTGTGCCCATTGTGGCAATCTCACCCGTTTTGACGTGACTCGAGCATCGACCGTGACGGAGTTTTGGCATGCGGACATGGCCGGTGACGTTACCGTGGAAGAGCGGGTGGTCGCCTCAGATCAAGTGCTTGCGGTGTCATGCCGCTGGTGCGGCGCGGGTGATCGGATTGAGATCGTTCTCCGCCCTGAATTTGGTGGCCCCGCTCAAGAATCTGCGGGAGATGGCGGGGTTTAGCGAATTTCGAGAATTCCCGATGTCAGTGGGAGCGGTTAGCCTGATTCCATGGTTATTGATTGCGGTTCATGTGTAGTAGCCGGGGCGGCTTGTAGCGATTGCATTGTCACCGTGCTGTTGGGGGAGCCCGAGTTCCTGCGGGCACCGGAGGTCGCAGAAGATCACATTGCGGCGATCGAGGTTTTGGCCCGTTCAGGTCTGGTCCCACCCCTTCGGCTGGTCACCCAGAATTCTCGAGCAGTTTAGACTTTTGTTTTAGCAAAGTTCAGGGTCTCTCTGGCCGGATCGACATCAATCTGTTACCTTTTTGGGAACGAAGCTGTTCGCAGAAGCGTCCGAACACTGGCCAAGAATGCAGATTGAAGAACCGAGCGGAGAGTTTGTGAAGCAGAAGGCATATCGAGTTGGCGGGATCTCCGTTGCGATTGCGGCTCTGCTCATCCCCGGATTTGTCTCCGCCCCCGCACAAGCTGCGCCAAATCTGCAGCAGGTACGCATGCAGGTCATGGATCTGCAGGGAAAAGCCGAAGCAGCTAACGAGCGCTACAACGATGCCCGCAATCGCCTTGGTGGGATCCAGAAGCAATTGAATACCCTGAAAGCCAAAGCAAAGCGTGAGCGAAAAGAACTTAATCAAATCATGGGTTCCGTTGACGATCTGGCCCGCGCCACCTACACATCGGGTGGGATCGACACTTCCCTGCAGGTGCTGCTCGCCGAAGATCCCAACCAATTCCTCTCACAAGCAGCAGCACTCGATCAGGTGCAAAAGGGTCAAGCCTCAGCAATCCGTGGCAGCCAGACAACGCGTTTGCGCCTAGCCCAGACGGAAGCGGCAATGCTTGATAGAGAGACTGCTGCCAAAAAGGTACGTTCAGAAATGGGCGATTCAAAGGCAGAGGCGAATGATCGCTATCGCGACGCCCAAGCAATTTTGGCCAACCTCGAGGCAAGCGAACGGCGCCGCATAGCAGCGATGGCCGCCAGTGAGCGAGCTGCGGCACTTGCTGCCGCGCGCGCGGCCTCCGCTGCAATAAGTTCAGGCAGCGGTTCATCCGGTGGCGGGTTTACCGGGAGTGGTCGGATTGCGCGTGTTGTGCAGTACGCATTGGCCCAGGTGGGCGACCGGTATGTAGCTGCAGCAAGTGGCCCAAATTCATTCGACTGCTCAGGGCTCACCATGACAGCCTGGCGACAAGCTGGCGTATCACTGCCCCACTACAGCCGTTCGCAGTACGCAACAACCCGAAGGGTTCCGTTGAGCCAGGCCCAGCCGGGGGACTTGGTCTTTTACTTTGGTAGTGGCGCTCACCACGTCGGGCTCTACATTGGAAATGGCAAAATGGTTCACGCAGCTAATCCGAGCAGTGGTGTTCTTATCACCAGCGTGATGGGTCCTTGGTACAACTCGCGGTTTAGCGGTATCGGCCGAGTAATCGGCTAACACCGCCAAACCGTCGAGCGACTAATTACCAGTTACTAGCTATAGATCTGGGCGATATCGGCTTCGTGCTCTTTGAGAACTACATTTCGCTTGAGTTTGAGCGAAGGAGTCAGCTGGCCACCTTCTTCAGTCCAGTCAGTCTCCAGAATTGTGAACTTCTTGATTGCTTCCGCATTCGACACAGCTTTGTTCGCCAGGTCCACGGCGCCTTGAACTTCGCTCTGAATCAGAGGGTTATTCGCGAGTTCTGACATGGGCGTCGAAGCGCTCATCCCCTGCTGAGCAAGCCAGACGGGAATTGCCTCAGGGTCAAGTGTGACCAGGGCGCCAATAAATGGTTGAGCATCACCCACCACCATGCACTGTCCCACCAAGAAATTGGCCCGCAAGCGGTCTTCAAGTACCGCGGGGGCCACATTTTTGCCAGCCGCGGTCACAATCAATTCCTTCTTACGCCCGGTGATCCGAACAAAACCACGATCATCGATCTCACCAATGTCGCCACTGTGGAACCATCCATCGGGTTCAATTGCTTCAGCGGTAGCAATCGGGTTGTTCCAGTATCCGGCGAAGATATGGTCGCCTCTGAGCATCACTTCACCGTCGGCTGCGATTCGCACACTTGAACCGGGGAACGGTTGCCCCACAGTTCCGATACCGATTGCATCGGGTCGATTGACAGTGCTTGCCGCGGAGGTCTCCGTGAGGCCGTAGCCTTCAAGGATTGTCACACCGATGCCGCGGAAGAAATGGCCCAGTCGTGAACCGAGTGGTGCACCACCGGAGATCGCCCATTCAATCTTTCCACCCATTGCAGCGCGAATCTTTCCATAAACAAGTCGATCAAAAAGTGCATGTTTGATTTTGAGACCCAAGCTGGGTCCGCCATCATCCAATGCCTCGCTGTACTCGATTGCAGTATGGCTTGCTTTATCGAAGATATTTCCTTTACCGCCAGCGATTGCTTTTTGCTGTGAGGAGTTAAAGATCTTCTCAAAGACTCGTGGAACCGAAAGAACGAATGTCGGTTGAAATGAGCCCAGAAGGGGTAGAAGCTCTTTTACGTCGGGCGCGTGTCCCATCCGAACCTGGGCACGTACACATCCGAGCTGGACTGCCCGACCAAAAACGTGAGCAATGGGTAGGAAGAGCAGTGTGGAAGAGTCCGCTCCGCGAAAAACATCGCCGAGGCCTTCCACAATGTTGTCGACCTCAAACATTAAGTTTTTGTGGGTCAACATGCAGCCCTTGGGGCGACCGGTTGTGCCCGATGTGTAAATGATGGTTGCGGTCGAATTTGGCGTGAGGGTGATGCGTCGCGACTCAAGTTCAGCGTCGCTGACATCGGCACCCGAAGCGATCAACTGATCAAGGCATTTGTCCTCGAAGACCCATACCCGGGTGACATCGGGGGTATCAACCGCAACTTCGTCGAATACGGCTTTATTTGCATTGCGCTCGCAGAAAAGAGCGACGGCACCCGAGTCAGCGAGGATCCATTGAACCTGCTCGGCCGAAGACGTTTCATAAATTGGAGCGCTTACGCAGCCCGCATACCAAATTGCGTAATCAACGACGGTCCATTCATATCGTGTTCGGGACATGACACCGATGCGATCACCTGCCGCAGTTCCACTGGCAATGAGTCCCTTTGCCACCCCTTGCACTTGCTGTAAGAACTCTGAAGCCGTAATGCCCACCCATGCATCACCGCGTGGAATGGAGAAAACGACCTTGTCAGGATCGCTTTTTGCATTTTGCAGAATGTGGTCGGTGAGGTTTCCGCTTGTTGGTGCGGGAACCTTTGCCTCTACGGTGAACTCGGTGAGCATGGGGTTCGTCCTTTCCTTGGGCCGGCCTGTAATCCGTGTTACTAAACTACGCGAATTACGTGAAAAGTGCCACAAGACGAGAAAATTATTTCGGGTTACCATTGGTGGATTGAGCGGGAGAGAAGAAGAGAAGATATGACTCCGGACCTTGATCATTTCATGATCGATATCGCCGATGACACGGTGATTTATGCACCGACCAGCGAGCTGATCGCGATTATTCGGCAGGAATCGACGTGGGTACGTTGGTGGCCCGGACTCAGATTGGAAGTCTACGGGGATCGCGGGGAAAAAGGGCTGCGCTGGACCGTGAGCGGATCCCTCGTCGGATCGAGCGAAATTTGGCTCGAGTCCATTGATGTGGCATCCGCCGGAGATGTTGCCACGATCGTGCACTACTACCTAAGGGCTAACCCAACCCGAAGTGGGAGCTCGATTCAATCGCGTGCCGCGACGAATTCGGCGCGGGAGCAGCGTGAAATCCACAAATTGCGCGAGCGTCACGTAGTTCAGTGGAAGCGCACCATATGGGCGCTCAAGGACAGCCTGGAGAACCCGAATGTCTGAAGTGCGCACGTGCGCCTAAACATTGTGAGCGATGTCCACGGTGCAACGGGTGCTATCTCAACAGCTGCCAAAAATTGCGACGTCTTTATCTGTTTGGGAGATTTAATTCTCTTCTTGGATTACGACGAACCCGAGCATGGGATTTACGCGGATCTATTTGGAGTGGATTACGCAAAGACGTACATTGCGCTACGGACAGCCAATCAATTTGAGCAAGCCCGTGAGTTCAGCACTAATGCTTGGCGAGGGATCGGTGTCACCGATCCGGAGGAACGCTGGATTGTGTTGCAGCAGAAAGTCCGTGAGCAATATGAAGTGATGTTTGCCGCGATGCCTGCCCCAGCGTTGTTGACTTACGGCAATGTAGATGTGCCAGCCCTATGGCCCGAGTACCTGCGCCCTGAGCATCAGGTACTCGATGGTGAAGTTATCGAGCTAAATGGTCAAAGGTGGGGTTTTCTTGGTGGGGGACTCACCAGCCCGATGCGCACCCCCTATGAACTGGAGCCACAAGAATATTGGGACAAGCTTTTTGCCATGGGGCCGGTTGACATACTTTTCACCCACATCCCGCCACTCCATCCATTACTCAACTACGACACGGTGGCACGACGGTTTGAAGTTGGTTAGGCAGCAATCACCAGCTACATCGAGAAATATTCCCCCCGGTATCACTTTTTTGGTCACGTTCACCAGCCCCAGCGCTCTCGGCTGCGGATGGGAACCACTGAGTGCATTAATGTCGGGCACTTCCACGGCCGCAAGATCCCGTTCACCATTGAAGTCTGAATAAAGTGCTTACGTCTCAGGGCTCCCCGCCAGTGGAGTACCGTGCTCCCATGGCTGACCAGACCGAATCCAGTATCTCCATTAATGCAAGCCCTTCGCAGATTATGGAAGTAATTGCGGACCTTCCCGCTTATCCGCAATGGAGTGATGGAATCACCTCGGTCACGGTGTTAAGCAAATATGAAGATGACGACCGCCCAGCGGATGCCCGCTTTTCCCTTGCATCCGGACCCATCAAGGACACCTACGAGTTGGAGTACGACTGGGATGGGAATCGGAAAGTAACGTGGACTCTCACCACGGCTGAAATGCTGACAGCGATGGATGGCGAATACGAATTGACAGACAATGGCGATGGAAGCACCACGGTGCATTACCGGCTGCAAGTTGATGTAAAGATCCCCATGATCGGAATGTTGAAGCGCAAAGCCGAAAAAGTCATTGTCGACACAGCCCTTAAAGGTCTGAAAATCCGCGTGGAATCGGGCGCGGGAAGTGTCGTCTAGCCCTCTCATCACATGCGGAGCCGAGCCCACGAGGGGTTCGGGAACCTCACCTGAGATCGTCGCTCATTTTTTTGAATCACTGATCCGGCCATTTGGTTTTTTTCATCCGACTACTGGGCTCCTGGGTGAACTGAATTTGTTACGAGGCGTGAATTCCTTGCTATCACCTTCGCAACACCTTGAATTCGAGTCCGTGCAACAGTTGGCCCAAGCGATCAGCGACCTTGACTCTATTTCAATTGCACTGCATCACATGGACTCTGAAGAGTTTGCCATTTGGTGTGGTTTAGGCAAAAGCAATGCTCGAACTCACCTGTTGCAATTAATCGGTGAAATGAATCAGGCTCGAATTCGAGTCCAGGGAGCCCAACTCCAACTCGACTTTATGCACAATCGACCAAGTGCGAAAACTTTATTCAGATCGCTTACCCAGCTCGCCCTCGTCGGCGTCGTGTGTGACTCACGTCAACTCCAACAGGCATGGCTCACGTCAGCTCATACGTCGCTTTCAAAGAAGTGGGTATATAAATTTGAATCGATAAAGGCATTTAGTGGAGGTGGAGTCCTCTTAGAAGAGGATGCATTGCGATTTGTGTTCCGCGTCAAATGGAAAGGAGTTGGAGATTGCGAACCGGCAATTGGTCTTTTCCGCAATCAATTGGTAATTGATGTGGGTGGAGTCCGAAGTTTTGTGGAACTTCCCGCAGCCTGTTCACGGATGGAACCTGGCAACGTCCGACTTTCAAAGAATAAATTTGAGATTGACCTCGTCGTGAAAGAAAGTGAGTGGCCCCGGTCATGAGTGATGAAAACAATGACAAGAAACTATCGAGTGATCTGGGAAGCTGGCTTAACTCAATGGGTGCACCTGCATCAATAACCGAATTGGTGCCGAGCGAAATCACCGGACTCGATATTGCACCCATTTTGTCGATGTTGGGTGGAGTCGGGATCAAAAGTGGGGTTCGAGGTGGACATGAGGTTGGCGCCACCCCAGATGAAATCCGCTGGCTTCCTATCGTGCATGGTTAACTTTCGAGTTCACATGTTAGACGCGGCTCGATCAGACGACGGCTCCGTCGCCGAAATCTTCACCTGGCGGAACATGTTTGTCTCGCTTTGACATCAGGAAGGCGAAGCCACCAATTGTCGCCACTAGTCCAGCTGTTGAAATTACTCCGCCAAGCCCAAGGATAAAACTCAAGAGCAAGATCACCGGTCCACCCAAGACGCCGGCCCAGGCGAAACGTGCGATTGCATCACTTGGAGCAGTGAGTTGTGGTGGCTCGGGAGGCACATAGCCTTCGTCGAAATATTCGTCGATGTAATCGCGCTCGGGAAGCAATTCCTGTGGGGTGGGTTCACTGCGAAAGTGGGGACCGAGGTCAATTTGACCGCTCAGATCGGCAACAATTGCTTCCCATGCTTCGTCATTTTTCTCGGGTTCTTGTGAACCCTCTGGATCCGGTGGCGTGATTGTCATATGGGAAGTACCGATTACCCGTTGATGAGGCGCTTGATGAAGTCAGTGCTCCGGGTCTCAATAAGTTCCGCGTCGTAGTCGAGTGTCGCGACGTGAAATGAATTCTTCAAAATAATTTCTTCTTTGTCCTTGCTGGAAACATGATCAAGTATCCACTGGGAATTTGACGCCTCAACAACATGGTCTTGCAGACTGCGAAAAAGTAGTAGAGGTTGATTGACTTTGCTAATGTCGTTTTTCACTATTTTCCACAATTGGGCAAGCGAGGAGGCCGCCTTCAGTG
Source organism: Candidatus Nanopelagicales bacterium (assembly GCA_044336805.1). GTDB lineage: Bacteria > Actinomycetota > Actinomycetes > S36-B12 > S36-B12 > UBA4592. The sequence goes on along the minus strand of JBIIOS010000011.1, from coordinate 5,311 downwards.
GAAGTTTCCCGTAGGCAACCTCGTCCTGGCCAGGCTTGGCAATATCGTTAGAAATACCGGGAAAAGACTTGAGCACCCTAGAGATTACCGGCAGCAAATGTCGATCGGCTCGCTCAGAGTGCACGGCTGGGTTCACTAATACGATGCCGGAAATTTCGTTACCGTGCTGTTCCGCGAGTCTGAGGGTTAGGGATCCACCCATCGAGAGTCCGCAAACAAAAACTTGATCGCACTTGGCCAATAGTTCGCGCAAATTTCGTTCTACTTCGGCGTACCAATCCTCCCAAGTCGTTAGGTTCATGTCCTGCCAGCGTGATCCGTGTCCGGGGAGGCGCGGAACCCGAATAGTCCAACCGTTCTGGGAGAGGGCCTGGCCCCAGGGGGTCATCGAGGCGGGTGACCCGGTGAACCCATGAATAAGAAGTACACCGATTCTGGCTGCTGGGCCTGATGGGTCGATACTCCACGGTTGCGCGCCTGGTGCCAAGGGCATTGGGATCTCCTCATTCATTCCGTCGATACTTGATAGAGCGTACGCCCATGCCGAGGCCAAGTATGCTGAGGCCAAGGCAGCGGGCTACTAAAATTGGATACTAGGCGAGCCTTTAGGTTTCGGTAATTCTTACGAGTGGTAGAGGTGGGTGAGCGGGTGCTGTACTGGTTTTTTAAACACATCCTGATTGGCCCCTGGCTCAAAATCCTCTTTCGACCCTGGGCCGAAGGTCAAGAAAATATTCCAGCATCGGGCGGAGTGATCTTGGCGAGTAACCATTTGAGTTTTTCCGACTCGTTCTATTTGGCGGTTATTGCGAAACGCCCCATGGCTTATCTCGCCAAGAGTGACTACTTCACGGGCAAGGGGATCAAGGGCTACCTCACCAAATTATTCATGCGGGGGGTGGGCCAACTTCCCGTCGATCGTTCCGGTGGCCGAGCTTCAGAGGCGGCAATTTTCACAGCACTTCAGGTGTTAAATGCCGGAAACATTTTAGGAATTTACCCTGAAGGCACCCGTTCACCGAATGGAATTCTTTACCGCGGCAAAACTGGCCTGGCTCGGATTGCTCTTGAAGCCCGTGTCCCGGTTATTCCGGTTGCAATGATCAACACCTACGAGATCCAGCCACCAGGAAAATTGCGACCACGCCTTAAGCGCGTCGGAATTCGGATCGGCAAACCTCTAATGTTTGACCGCTATGAAGGCCTAGAAGATGACCGCTTTGTATTGCGTTCGGTGACCGATGAAGTCATGTATGAACTCATGACCCTTTCGGGCCAAGAATATGTTGACATGTATGCAACTCGTGCGAAGGAGCTTATTTCCCGCGGTGAGTTAGCTGATGCCGCAAGTTCGCTGCGCTAGTTAATTCGTCCATTTCAGTGAGCGTGCGATGGCATCGCGCCACTTAACGTGGAGTTCTTCACGATCGATCTCTGGCGAAAACTCTCCGGAGATTCTTGTTAGGTGAGAAATTTCTTTGGTATCTGCCCAAAAACCAACTCCAAGCCCGGCAAGGAATGCGGCGCCCAGACCAGTTATCTCCACCTGCTCAGATCTTTTGATCAACAAGCGTGCAATGTCGGCCTGCAACTGACACAGGAGATCATTTGATGCGGCGCCGCCGTCAATTGCCAAGTAGGGAAGTGTTTCCCCCATCTCAGCTGTCATCAAGTCGACAACGTCTCGAACTTCAAGTGCGATCCCTTCGAGAGTCGCCCGGGCAATGTGGGCTGCAGTTGTGCCACGACTGATCCCGATAATCAGACCGCGGGCATGAGGATCCCAATCCGGTGCACCTAAGCCGGTGAGCGCCGGAACAAAAATAACTCCCCCAGAATCGGGAACCGAACTCGCCAGTTCTTCGATGTCGGAGGATTTCTCAATTACTCCTAGTCCATCACGCAACCATTGCACAGCGGCACCGGTCACAAAAATGGATCCCTCCAGCGCAAAATCCCTGCGGCTGATTCCCGATGCATCAGGGTGGGCGAGAGCAACGGTGGTGAGCAGTCCGTGGGGTGAGTGAATGATCTTTTCGCCGGTGTGAAGTAGCAGGAAGGATCCGGTTCCATAGGAACATTTAGCATCACCGGCATTGAAGCCGACATGCCCGACGAGTGCGGCTTGTTGGTCACCCGCGATTCCGCTGATGGGTGCGTCAATGCCCAAGAAGACGTCAGGGTCAGTGTGGGCGATGTTCCCGTAGGAGGTCACAATCGTTGGTAGTGATTCCTCGGGTACCTCAAAAAGTTCACATAACGGGGGACTCCAGGTTCCAGAATTGAGGTCATAGAGCAACGTCCGTGAAGCGTTGGTGTGATCGGTGACGTGTTCAAGCCCACGCGTCATGCGAGCAATCAAATATGAGTCAACAGTGCCAATGGCAACTCGACCTGAAATCACCTGCGCCCACGTGTGAGGGTCATTTTCTTTCACCCACATCAGTTTCGTGGCGGTGAAGTAGGGGTCAAGGCGCAGCCCGGTATTTGCGCGAATGCGCACTTCTAATCCAGCGTCAATCAACCTTTGACAAATGTCAGCGCTTCGGCGGTCCTGCCAAACAATTGCCCTTCGGGGCGATCCCAAGGTTTCTCTATCCCAAAAACATGCAGTTTCACGCTGGTTGGTGATTCCGACAGCAACAATGCGAGGGGCGCTGCCATATTCGGATGCGTGAGTGGCCAAAGCTAGTTTGGTTGCTTCCAGGGTGGCTTTCCACATTTCGCCTAGATCATGTTCAACCCAACCTTCCTGGGGGAAGTGCTGTGGGAATTCCTGGTAACCCTTAGCGGTGATTAGCCCCTCGCGGGAAACGAGCAGGGCGGTGATTCCGGTTGTCCCAGCGTCAATTGCGAGAACGCGATCTAGTAAATGCACAGGTCCAACGCTACCTAGTGATAGCGTGTGTGTTCACCGCTTGATAGGGAAGTTCCTTTGATTCGGGTCACATCGGTGGAAGGTGCGTCACATGCGAGTTGGCGTCCTCACAGGTGGCGGAGATTGCCCGGGCCTCAACGCCGTTATTCGCGCGGTCGTACGACGCGGTGTGACGGATTACGGATTCGAATTTGTCGGCTTTCGGGACGGTTGGAAAGGTCCATTAGAGGGCCTCACGATGGAACTGAATATCGCTTCGGTTCGAGGGATCCTGCCACTGGGTGGAACGATCCTTGGTTCATCGCGCACAAACCCAATCAAGATTGACGGGGGCGTAGAGCGGATCAAGGCCAATATGGCAGAACTGGGCGTTGATGCACTGATCGCTATTGGCGGTGAGGACACACTGGGTGTAGCAACCGCGCTCACCGAATTGGGATTTCCCGTCGTTGGCGTCCCGAAAACCATCGACAACGACCTCAGCGGAACCGACTACACGTTTGGGTTTGATACGGCAGTGACAATTGCGACCGAAGCGATGGACCGTCTGCATACGACGGCCGAATCGCACCACCGCATTTTGATCTGTGAAGTCATGGGTCGCCATGCGGGGTGGATAGCGTTGCATTCCGGAATGGCGGGAGGGGCTAACGCGATCCTGATTCCCGAAGTCCCATTTGACCTTGATGAGGTCGTGGGTTGGGTTAACTCGCGTTTTGCAACGAACTACGCACCCATTATTTGCGTGGCTGAAGGTGCACTCCCACGAGATGGCTCCCTGATCACGAGAGATGCCACTCGTGATGCATTCGGTCACGTCAAGCTATCGGGAATTGGTGATTGGCTCGCCGGCGCACTGGAAGAACGCACCGGACATGAAGCCCGGACAACCGTTCTCGGCCACGTACAACGCGGCGGCTCACCCACGGCATTTGACCGGGTGCTCGCAACCCGATTTGGCCTTAATGCAATTGAATCCGTGAAGGACCACGCGTGGGGAACCATGGTGGGTCTTCGAGGTACCGACATTGTTCGGGTTCCGTTAGCGCAAGCCACGGGAACTCTGAAGACTGTCCCCATAGAGCGCTATCACGAAGCCACCGCGTTCTTTGGCTGAGCCAACCCTCTACGCTGAGTGCATGAATTCCCCGCAGGTGCAAAAGACTCGTGGTCGGGTAGAAACCCCCATGACCCTAGATTGGCCAGATTTAGTCGCGGCCCAGCAGCCACCATGGCCGGATCCGGTTGCCCTTGAAGAATCGATAGCCAAACTGCGCAAAATGCCCCCATTGGTCTTTGCCGGCGAATGCGATCAACTCACCGATCGCCTTGCTGCAGCAGGTCGCGGCGAGGCCTTTGTCCTCACAGGAGGCGACTGTGCGGAAACATTTGAGGCAAACACCGCCGATTCGATTCGAGCTCGGCTGCAAACCGTCCTCCAGATGTCGGTCATTTTGACCTACGGAGCTTCGTTGCCGGTTGTAAAAATGGGTCGGCTTGCCGGGCAGTACTTCAAACCTCGTAGTAAGACAATCGAGGTCCGCGACGGAGTCGAAATGACCTCCTATCTCGGTGACGCGGTTAACGCACTTGAATTTGAGGCAGGTGCTCGCCGCCCCGATCCAGAAAGGTTGCTGCGGGCCTACCACGCGTCAGGATCAGCGCTCAATCTTGTTCGCGCATTCACCATGGGTGGGTTTGCCGATTTGCGTCAGGTCCACGCATGGAATCAGGATTTTGTTCGGGATTCCCTTGCCGGTCAGCGTTATGAGCTGATGGCTCGCGACATCGATAAAGCACTTTCGTTCATGCACGCATGTGGCGCTGACCCGGACGAATTCCAGCGAGTGGAGTTCTATGCCGCCCATGAAGCCCTGTCCATGGACTACGAACGCGCACTCACTCGCATCGACTCACGAACCGGAAATGCCTACGACGTGTCGGGTCACTTCCTGTGGATCGGTGAGCGCACACGACAACTTGATGGTGCGCATATCCATTTCGCATCAACCATTACAAATCCCATTGGCATGAAGGTTGGACCGACCGCGACCCCGGAAGACATTGTTGAAGCCGCTCGAATTCTTAACCCAAATAACATTCCTGGGCGTTTATCGCTGATAACCCGCATGGGTGCTGATCTCGTTCGGGACAAGTTACCCGACATTGTGGCCAAAGTTGATGCAAGTGGAATTCCGGTCGTGTGGATCTGTGACCCGATGCACGGGAATACTCGCGAAAGCGCAAATGGTTATAAGACCCGACTTTTCGATGACGTGATCACTGAAGTTGAAGGTTATTTTGCTGTTCACCGTGAAGCAGGAACATTTCCGGGGGGCATCCACATTGAACTCACCGGAGATGACGTTACCGAGTGTGTAGGTGGGACCGCGGGAGTTGCTGAGGGTGACCTGTCGCAGCGATATGAAACCG
>JBIIOS010000009.1:0-26577 GCA_044336805.1 Candidatus Nanopelagicales bacterium | reverse complement strand
CGGTGGTGTGCGATTCCTGTGTTGAACGTAATGTGCTGTCATTGGACTGCATTCACGTTTAACGCTGGTTCACAGTGCTAACTCTTCAATACTTGGGCAACTGCACACAAGATTTCGATCTCCGAATGCGCCGTCAATCCGGCGCACCGGGGGCCAATACTTGTTGGCTCTCACACCTAGAACGGGGTAGGCGGCTACGCCCCCAGTATAAGGCAATAACTCACCATCGATGAGGCATTCGGCAGTGTGCGGGGCGTTAACGAGGGGATTGGAATCTAATGGCCACTCCCCTTTCGCCACCATGTTGATTTCAGCTGAAATACTGATCATGGCATTGATGAACCGATCCAACTCAGCAAGATTCTCACTCTCGGTGGGCTCGATCATGAGCGTTCCTGCGACAGGAAAACTCATTGTGGGCGCATGGAAGCCATAATCAATGAGTCGCTTGGCAATATCATCAACGCTGATCCCGGTTGCGGAAGTTATCGGGCGAATATCGATGATGCATTCATGAGCCACCAGGCCATTAGCGCCGCTGTAGAGCACGGGGAAATGATCCTTGAGCCGATGAGCAATGTAGTTCGCGCTCAATATTGCGACCTGTGTAGCCTCGAGAAGACCTTCAGCTCCCATCAGCCTGATGTAAGCCCACGGAATCGGCAGAATCCCCGCACTCCCCCACGGTGCTCCACTGACCGGCCCCACGCCGCCATCGAGGAAGCCCATCCCACTGGGACCACACTCGGGACGTAACGGGTGGGAGGGAAGAAAGGGTGCGAGGTGTGATCGAACGCCGACAGGACCAACTCCAGGGCCTCCGCCACCGTGCGGGATACAAAAGGTCTTATGCAGGTTCAAGTGTGAGACATCTGCACCAAATTTTCCAGGCTTCGCCACGCCAACTAACGCATTGAGGTTCGCTCCGTCAACGTATACCTGTCCCCCAGCCTCGTGCACAAGTTCACAGATGTCGGCAACCGCCGTTTCAAACACGCCATGAGTTGATGGATAGGTAATCATCAGGGCAGGAATCTCTCCCGCGTTTGTGGCTAGTTTGTCTTTGAGGTCACCGATATCCACGTTCCCCAAGGCGTCACATGAGATCACAACTACACGCATTCCAGCCATAACGGCACTTGCCGCATTGGTGCCATGAGCACTGCTGGGAATCAAACAAATGTCCCTGCGGTGCTCCCCCTTGCTTTCCAAATAGGCCTTAATGGCAAGTAACCCAGCAAACTCACCTTGGCTGCCGGCATTCGGTTGCAGGGATATGGCGTCGTATCCGGTTATCTCGACAAGATAACTTTCAAGTTCGCGAATCATGTCAACGTAGCCTCGGGCTTGATCAATTGGTGCGAACGGATGAATATTGGCAAACTCGGACCACGTGATGGGTTCCATTTCAACGGTTGCATTCAGTTTCATTGTGCAGCTACCCAGTGGGATCATTGATCGATCAAGAGCAATGTCTCTGTCGGAAAGCTTACGAAGGTACCGCAACATGGCTGTTTCCGAATGGTAGGTGTTAAAGACCGGGTGTTCGAGAAAACTTGATGTGCGCACAGAAGTTGCAGGAATTGATTGTGTCGTCTGTATCTCCGTTGAAATGGGATCACCAGGCGTGAGAACCTGCGCAATTGTCTGAATCGTTATGAAAGTGGATGTTTCATCTAGTGATATCCCTAGAGCAGACTCGCTTGTGCGGCGCACATTGATACCGATTTCCTCGAGCTCATCGGCTTGCTGCCGCGCATTCGGTGCCGCAACCGTGATCGTGTCAAAAAAGTTATTTGATTCGAGCAGGTAGCCGTGCTGGATGAGATGGGCTGCCAGGATTGTGGTGAGCCCATTGACTCGTTTCGCTATTTCCGTCAAGCCTTGGGGCCCGTGATAAGCGGCGTACATGCCAGAAATTATGGCCAACAAAACCTGGGCGGTACAGATATTGCTGGTGGCCTTCTCCCGCCTAATGTGCTGCTCCCGAGTTTGTAGAGCGAGTCGATAAGCGGGTGCGCCGTCAGCATCAATACTCACGCCCACCAAACGACCTGGCAGGCTGCGCTCCAAACCTGAACGTACCGACATAAACCCTGCATGGGGACCACCAAAGCCCATTGGGACACCGAAGCGTTGGGCTGATCCAACAACGATGTCAGCCCCCAACGAGCCCGGTGATTCGAGCAGGGTGAGCGAGAGCAAATCGGTGGTCACGATTGCCATCGCGCCGGTGGACTTGATTGCGTCAATGATTGGGGCAATGTCGTTGATGTTTCCGGAGGATCCAGGGTAACTAATGACTACGCCGGCGAAATCACCTGCGGGTATTGAATCCTGCGTGTTCCAAGTCTGGACATCGACGCCTAGCGGCTTTGCTCGAGTCATGAGCACCGCCAGGGTTTGTGGGTGAATGTCTTGGTCAACCAAAATTGCATTGGCACTTAACTTCCCCTGGCGCAGGGCAAGGGTCATTGCTTCGGCGACCGCCGTTGGCTCATCAAGAAGTGACGCTCCAGCAACGGGCAATCCCGTTAAATCCTCGATCATGGTTTGAAAATTGATGAGCGCTTCAAGTCTCCCCTGTGAAATTTCAGGTTGGTAGGGGGTGTAAGCCGTGTACCAGGCTGGATTTTCCAGAATATTCCGCTTGATGACAGCCGGTGTGTACGTGTTGTAGTAACCCATACCGATCACACTCGATTTAACACTGTTTTTGGTGGCAATCGTTTTTGCTAAAGCAGAGACTTCTTCTTCAGACAGTGCTGCCGGGAGATCGAGCTTTTCGTTCCACCGAATTACTTCTGGAACAACAGCTTGGGTGAATTCCTCGATTGATTGATAGCCCAATACAGAAAGCATCTGCTTCACATCAGCTTTACGTGGCCCGATATGACGATCGGCAAAACGAACTTCACTCATAAAACTCTCCAGGGTCGATGGGCATACCTTTAAGTACCCCATCTGTTTCTAAGGTTTCCCCTACCTGAGAGCTTCACTACCAAATGGCAGTTTTCCCCTTCGGTGCAATCCTGAGATTGCTTTCCAGATTAGCCTTTTTCTAGCGGTTCATGGGCCTGAGAGTTTGGTGGGGCCTTGCTCCTTCGGCGGTGCACAACACTGGATTACTTGTTGTTAGCCAATATTGACGCACTCTCTCCCGCTAGAGATCGAGCAGCTGGACCAAATGCTACAACTAGCCGGCCACTCGCGCTGCGCGACGCTCCGAGAGCTCGTCGAGGCCATGCATTGCGATCACGCCCGTTTCAGGGGCTTCGCCAGGAAGTAAAGCCAAATTACCCTCAACTTCTTTCCAAACGCTACCGATCGCAATGCCGAACACACCCTGTCCGCCCCGTACCAGGTCCACAACTTCATCTGCGCTATTGCACTCGTAGATACTTGCCCCGTCGCTCATGATGGTCAAACTTGAAAGCACACTTGCATCGCGTGAGCTCAAGTGCTCGACGGCCAGCCGGATGTTGTGAAGCGAAACGCCCGTATCAATGAGTCTCTTCACGATCCGAAGAACCAAGATGTCACGAAAACCGTACAACCGATGGCTACCCGAGCCATGCGCTCCCTTGACGCTGGGAACAACCAGCCCGGTCCGAGCCCAATAGTCCAATTGGCGGTAGGTGATTCCGGCGGCGGCACACGCTGTTGGCCCGCGATACCCCAAATCTGAGGGCACTACCGGTACATCGAGTTCTTCGAACATCGATGGCTGAATCGGGTAGTTCTCAAAGGCACCAATATTCTCGCCAGTCACAATTTCCTCCTACGAATAGGACTCGAACCTACGCAAGCCATATGCCCGATGCTATCCGACACGCCAAAACAAATACAGGGGAAGTCTCAACCTGAACGTGAAGTCGAGCCAACTACTGGGGGGCCTCAAAATCCTCCGGAGAAACGCCCTCAAGGAACTCCCTGAACGCTTCCACCTGATCCTCAGGCTCGCCATTGGCGTCCTCAGGGATCTCAACCCCGGCAACTTCAAGGACCTCGGGTGCAACCGTTATGGGGACACCAATTCGTAAGGCAAGCGCAATGGCATCAGATGGTCGAGCACTGAGTTCATGGGGCTGGCCGGTGGCCGTCATTAAATCCAAAATCGCGAAGAAGACGCCATCGGTCAATGATGTGATTCGCACACCGGTTAGCCGTGCGCCCAACTCATCAATCAAATCGACCATCAGGTCGTGGGTCATGGGTCGAGGTGGGGTGACATCCTGTTGGGCGTAAGCAATTGCGGTGGCTTCCACTGCTCCGACCCAGATTGGCAGATAACGGGTGCCATCAATTTCATTGAGCAGGACAATCGGTGTATTCGAAGGCATTTCCATTCGGACACCAGCAACAATTACAGGGATCATGACCTAAGGCTAGACCCTGACTAAAAATTTAGCCACTTCCCGACTTAATCAGCTCAGCCCTCAGGAGTGCGGCGTGTAATTGAACAAAAAGCGAGGCCAATTCACGCACCGTTTGCTGAGCCCGTGCCTTGGCATCGCGATCGCGTGGATGCGAGTAGGGGGTAGCAATCTGTTCGACTAGACCAGACTCGCGGTTGGCAACTACCCTAAATGAACGAAGGTGGCGCGCCTCCACTCCAAATTCGGAAAGCTTGGCTGCAATCATGCATATGTGAACCGCATCCTCGTCATAATGCCCAGTCGCATTTGTCCAGACGAGGCCCTCTTTTTCCAACGCGGCAATCAGGGTCTCGGACAGCAAGGTCTCCTCTGCAAGTTCACTTCGAGTGAGCCGAATTTTCCCTGAACCCGGACGAAAATCATCGGGACGAACACCCAATCCTGAGGACATGGGGACGGCAAGTCCTGCCTGCTCCTGTTTCTCATCAAGTTGGTCTTTTATAACTTTCAAGGGTAAATACTGATCACGCTGTAACGTTAAAATTGCACGCAAGCGTGCTACATCATGGGTGTCAAAACGACGATAGCCAGATGCGGTCCGCGACGGTGTGATTAGTCCTTCAGTTTCCAGAAACCGAATCTTGCTAATTGAGACGTCAGCGAAATCCTTTTTAAGCATGCTGAGTACCTCGCCGATACTCAGGGTATTTTCTGGCTGCGAAGTCATTAGCCTTCCACGCCAACTAAAAAGATGAAACGGAACTTACCGATCTGGACTTCATCTCCTCCGCGCAATTGTTGATCATCAACCCTCACGCGATTGACATATGTCCCATTAAGGCTTCCGATGTCTTGCACACTCCAGCCCTGCGCGCCGTGTCGGAACTCGGCATGGCGTCGGCTGACGGTGACATCGTCGAGAAAAACATCACACTCCTCGGCGCGTCCGACATTGATTACCTCACTACTGGGATTGAGACCATATTCCGTGCCCTCACCTGGCCCCCGATGCACAACCAACATGGCCGCCCCACTGGGTAGATCCCGGTGAACGCCTGATCCAACCGATACCGGACCGGTTCCGGTATTAAAGACTGAGGTAATCGCGCCTGTTTGTTCGATTCCTAACTCCCCCAAGCCAAGCTCAACCGGGGCGCCACACGACGAACAAAATCGGTCGCTTGGTACAACATCCTGGTCACATACTGCACACTTCATGGGAATCCTAGGCCTTGTTAATCAGTGCATTGTAATCAGCAGAACTGAGGAGCCCATCAATTTGCTGAGGAATGTCAGGCTCAATCTCTACCATCCAGCCATGGAAATACGGCGACGAATTGATGAGTTCAGGGTTGGCTTCAAGTTCAGGATTGACTGCCACAACTGTGCCGTCGATGGGAGCGAACAGGTCGCTGACACTTTTGGTTGATTCGACTTCACCACAGGTGGTCCCCGCTTTCAGTTCCTCTCCCACTGGTGGCAATGAGACATAAACAATGTCTCCAAGTGCGTCTTGGGCATAAAATGTAATGCCGAATACTGCATTGCCGTCATCATTGAGTCGTACCCATTCGTGATCCGATGTGTAGGACAATTCTTCAGGGGTCATGACAAAAGCCTATCCTTTGTGATTGTGATCTTCTAACAATGTGCGGGTCTGAACAAAATACCTCACGCCGGCCCACCAGTACAGATAAGTCCCCCATAATGCAAATGCCCATCCGGCGGCGGCCATAACGGTCGCCACGGTTCCATCAAGCCCGCCGAGAAGGATGAAAGGGAATCCCCACAGCAAGGCAAAGGTGCCTGTCTTACCAACATAGGTCACCGGCAAAGACGAGATCCCCATTTTCCGCAGCGAAGGGATCAAAGCCAGAAGTGCAACGTCTCTGAGCGCTATCAGGATCACGAGCCACCATGGGATCAAATTTGCCAGGGCTAATCCGAGTACCGTTGCCGCGATGTACAGGCGGTCAACCATGGGGTCGAGTAGGACGCCTAGTCGACTAATTTGATTGAATTTTCGGGCCAAGAAGCCATCCACCCAATCCGTCGCTCCTGCGATGGCGAGGACACATAATGACCAGAAGTAGTCTTCCCGCGCGAGAAGCAGATACAGGAACAGCGGTATACCAAGAAGGCGGAGAAGTGTGACCGCATTGGGAATTGTCAGCGGTCGCCAGGGATTCATGCGCGAAGTCCTTTCCTTGTGTGAATAATAAACACAACAGTAAGCACTATGAAAAACCAAATAAGGGCAGCAGCAGTGATAAGTAAACCGGCAGCCCAAAGGTTCGCCTGTGATTGACTAATTTCAACGTCTAACTGAATCTGTTGAATTGGCAGTTCCGGGTCTGAGATCGCAATTATTAGTGATGAATCGGAGGCTTGAGCCACATCAAATGATATGGATGTACCCGTCCCACGGTCTATGAGTCCCTCAATTTCACCAAGTGTAAACCAAGGTTGACCCAATGCGCTGTGCATCACCGACCATGATTTCGACTCAAACGTCACGATACAAATGTCGTGCCCCAATATTTTTGCGTCAACAGATTCACGCGACAATAGTCCAGCATTAAACCCCACTTCTGGAGAAAGGGTGATTCTGATTTCCTCTCGGGCGTTGGGTAACAGCGCGAGAGGACTACGGTCGCTGATCTCAATACGCTCCAAGTCAATGAGAGCTGAGCCACAGGATTGCAGCTCCGAACCATTGATCGTCGGGCCCAATGCGACAAGTGATCTACCAGAACCAAAGGTTGCAAAAACAAAAACGGCGAAAGCGCCTGCCAGAAATGCTGAAATCAGGACGAGTGAGAGTGCAAGAATTGTGACGACCCTTCGAAAACGTCCCACCCACGATCCCCTTTCTGAAATCCCCAAGTTCGACGTTATCTAGCCTATTGAGAGACCATAGCTGTGAATCGAAGGACGGAGTCTTAGGCTTGGCCAGTGATTGATCGCACATTGCTGATAACCGTCAGTGGAATTGATGCACCGGGGCTAACCAGTGCCATCTTTGAAGCACTTGCTCCTTCGCCCGTGATTGTTATTGACATGGAGCAACTTGTTGTTCGGGGCCACCTCACCTTGGCGATTGCCGTTGAGATTGACCCCACCATCTCTGATTCCAAGGCACCAGAAGTCCTCGAGTCAGTTCGCAAAGACGTTCGAACGGCAGCAAGTGATCGAAATATGGAGGTCACTACCCGCCCTGTTGCGTCATTGGTAGCCGATCACTCCCCCGACAAATTTCAGGTGATCGTGATGGGTTCCCCTCTCCACCCAGAATGCATTAGCATCGTCACCTCGACAATCGCCGATCATGGCGGAAACCTTGATCGCATTCACCGGATCGCGGACTACCCGGTCACGGCAATTCGCTTTGAGGGATCTGGAGTTGCCCCCGGTGATTTGCGGCGCCCACTCGCGGAGGTTTCAGCCAGGTGCCAAGTTGATATTTCAGTCCAAGATGTGGCCTTAGAGGCGCGTGGCCAGTACCTTGTCGTTCTGGATGTCGATTCGACCCTCATCCAAGAGGAAGTTGTTGATTTACTCGCCGAGCTCGCCGGTGTCGGCCCACAGGTGAGTGAGATAACTCGCGCAGCGATGAATGGGGAACTTGATTTCGCTGCGTCCCTCGTGGCCAGGGTGTCACTGCTCGCGGGCTCCCCCGCAAGCCTGTTGGACCAGGTCCGCGAAATGGTAACCCTCACACCAGGTGCTCGCACTCTTTGTCGCACATTGAATCGATTGGGTTATCGCATTGTCTTAGTTTCCGGTGGTTTCACCAATGTGATCGAGCCGATTGCCAAGGACTTGGGAGTGAGCGGCTTTCGGGCAAACACCCTGGAGGTCATTGGTGGAGAATTGACAGGCAGGTTGGTTGGGCCAATTATTGACCGAGAAGGAAAGCGACAGGCGCTTATCGACTTTGCAACCGAGTTCAATATTCCGAACCGACGAACAATTGCAATCGGAGACGGGGCAAACGACATTGACATGATTTCTGAAGCTGGTCTCGGAGTTGCATTCAACGCAAAGCTTGCACTGCGTGAGAGTGCAGACACCACCGTTAACGTCCCCTACCTAGACTCGGTGCTGTACCTACTCGGCATCACACGCGATGAGATCGTTCGATCCGATAGAGAAAAGACAGTTTAAGCGCCCTGCGAATGCATTCCACCGTCAACGTGGATCATCTCACCGCTCGTTGCTGGCAGCCAATCTGAAAAAAGTACGACACAGGCTTGTGCTGCGGCCGTTGGGTCGCTGACATCCCAACCTAATGGTGCACGTTCCTGCCAGATGTTCTCGAACTCCTCGAAACCTGGAATGCTCTTGGCAGCCATGGTCCGAATTGGACCAGCGGCAACAAGATTTACTCGGATACCAAGGGGACCCAAATCCCTCGCTAAATAACGTGATGTACTTTCAAGTGCAGCCTTTGCGACACCCATCCAGTCATAGGTGGGCCATGCAACCGTTGCGTCAAAGTCAAGGCCGACGATTGACCCTCCGTGACCCAACAACGGCTGACATGCAACAGCTAATGATTTGAATGAGTATGTTGAAATCTGTATCGCTGTGGAAACGTCTTCCCATGGGGTGTGAAGAAAATTTCCGCCGAGGGCACTTTCAGGTGCGAAACCCACTGAGTGCAGAACCCCATCAAGGTGAGGTACATGCTGACGGACGCGGTCAGCCAAAGATTCAAGATCCTCTTGGGATGTCACGTCAAGTTCGACTATTGCAACTTCCTTGGGTAAGCGTGAAGCGCTGCGTTTTGTCAGTGACATCGTTCGCCCGAAAGACGTCAAAACAACAGTCGCGCCCTGCTCTTGCGCGAGTCGTGCAACGTGAAACGCAATCGATTGGTCTGTGAGCACACCCGTGATCAGAATATTTTTGTTTTCCAGCAACATAACTCTCCTCAGTGTCCCATTCCAAGCCCACCATCAACGGGAATAACAGCGCCAGAAATATAGGCGCCTTCCTGGGAGACGAGGAACTTGATTACCTGTGCAACTTCACTCGGTTCACCGTAGCGACCGGCTGGAATTGTGTCCAAAATTGCCTTCTTCGTGCTCTCATCAAGGGCTGCGGTCATATCGGTATCGATGAATCCGGGTGCGACAACATTGATCGTGATTCCACGACTAGCAACTTCGCGGGTCAGCGAGCGTGCCGCTCCGACCAGGCCAGCTTTAGATGCAGCGTAATTTACCTGCCCCGCACTTCCCAATAGACCAACAACGGAAGAAATGAAAACTATCCGACCATTCTTCGCCTTGATCATAGGACGTAGCACCCGACGAGCTAATCGAATAGATCCGATTAAATTGGTATTAATCGTATCTTCGATATCCGCATCACTCATCCGCATCAACAACGAGTCTCGAGTAATTCCAGCATTAGCGACAAGTACTTCGATTGGACCGAATCGATCCTCAATCTCGGTGATCGAATTCTCAATAGACCCAGCATCGCTCACATCAATGCGAACACTTGATATCCCAGGATTCGGACTCGCTTCACCCGTTCGTGATCCAATAACGACTTGATACCCAACGTCGGCTAACAGGTGTGCCGTTGCCGCACCTATCCCGCGGGTACCTCCCGTGATAAAGACAATTCCCAACTTCTCGCCCACCTATTGATCCTCGAGGCGGTAACCAACTCGCACTGTGACTTGAAAATGATTGACGACATTCTCTCGCACGTATCCACGGATCTGATCCACCTCGAACCAATCCACATGCTTGTGAAGCTCACCGGCCCGTTGCACTGCATTACGGATCGCGGTATCCAGGGATTCGGGGGAAGTGCCCACAAGCGTGGCGATCCCGTAACTTCGGTCTGTCATAGCTCTCCTTGCGTCAGATCGCGCTCATTGGACAATGGGCTTAGGCTATCGTCATGGCACCCGAGGTCTACACCATCACGGCGACTAACCGTGCTCTGAGTAATGAACAGTCAGGTCGAACCAAGAGATACCTCATCTCGATGGGCATCCGAACGGCCTGCGTTCTGGCGGCAATCGTTGTTCCTGGGTGGCCTAAGTGGATCTTTATCGCTGGAGCCGTTGTACTTCCGTATTTGGCGGTTGTTATCGCGAATGCGGGCCGCGAGAACGACCAACCGGGCGCAATGGGCGTTTCGGCGGTAGCACTGCCAAGCGCAGCGTCCGCTCAGGAATACGAGCGTCGAATATCCCGATCAATCGAAAAGTAATGAACAGATAGGCATTGTTTCAGCCCTATCAAGTGCTTCAAGTGTGGATTTTGCTACGTGGATTAAGGTGAAGTGTGCTCGCCCTTCTCAAGACCCGGCGCTGGGTTGGTTTCACAGCGATTGTGCTCGTGTCCATTATTGGCTTTGGTCTGCTCAGTCGTTGGCAGTGGAGTCGAGCCGATGAACAACGTGCTGAGCGTCTTTCCATCTCGGAGGCACAGGTATTGCAGGGCGTTACTTCAGTAGATGACTTGGAAGAATTTACCCGGGTCCGTGTCGCCGGAGTGTTCAGCAATCAAGACACTCGATTAATTCGTCAACGACCCCTTGACGGTGGAAATGGTTATTGGGTGATGACTCCCTTGGATTCAAGCGGAGGTACCCGAATCTGGATTATTCGTGGTTGGGTGGGTGCATCAACAATTGCAACGGAAGTCCCCGTGGTTCCTCCGGCTCCCGCGGGGACGATCATGGTCAGTGGAGCGGTTAGACAGTTTGAGGCTCCGATCGACAATGTTTATGGCCTTCCCGATGGAGTTATTGCCAGGATGTCGCTAGAAGAATTAACGACGCCTGGATTCACAAGGGCTGTTGATAACCGGGTTGTCCAGTTGATTTCAGCGACACCCTCAGACGCTGGGATCGTGATTGTCCCACTGCCAGAGGTCGATGAAGTGCAAAATGTTTCGTACGCTGTTCAATGGATCCTATTCGCACTTGTTGCGATCATTGGTTGGTTCATTTTCCTCCGGCGAGAAGCGGAAACCGCTAGCGAGTGAACTGAGTTTCGTACAGATCCGAATAAACGCCACCTTCAGCTAACAATTGATCATGGGTGCCACGTTGCACAATTTGGCCATCAACAACGACAAGTATCTGATGTGCGCCACGAATCGTTGACAATCGGTGCGCAATCACAACTGATGTGCGCCCACTAAGTGCATTATCAAGTGCTTGGTGGACGGCCCGTTCACTTTCACTGTCCAAATGAGCGGTTGCTTCGTCGAGGATCACTACTCGAGGAGACTTCAACAGCAAACGAGCTAAAGCGATTCGCTGTTTCTCTCCACCGGAAAGCCGATAGCCGCGATCACCGACGACAGTGTCGAGACCTTCGGGTAACGATGAAATCATGTTCCAGATCTGAGCATCGACACACGCTTGTTCAACTTGCTCTTTCGTCGCATCAGGTTTTGCATAAAGCAAATTTGCGCCGATGGTGTCGTGGAACATGTGTGAGTCTTGGGTAACCACACCTAGTGCATCGCGCAGCGATTCAAAAGTAACATCGCGAATATCTTCGCCACCGATCCGAATAGATCCATGATTGGGATCGTAGAGCCGTGACAGCAGTGCGGTGATGGTGGTTTTTCCGGCGCCTGATGGACCCACTAAAGCTGTGAGAGTTCCTGCCGCAACCTCGAAACTTACGTCGCGTAATACCGGCCCTTCTCCCCCAGCCGAATCCGTGCGTGCGACTGATTCCAGTGACGCCAAACTCACCTCGCTGGCTTTGGGGTAGGTGAAATCAACATGATCAAATGCGACAGTCAGAGGCCCACTTGGCAATTTCTTTGCATCAGGTGACTCCACCACAAGTGGTTGCAAATCAAGAACTTCAAACACCCGATCAAATGACACCAGTGCGGTCATTACATCCACCCGAACATTTGAAATGGCTGTCAGCGGGCCGTAGAGCTGTGCCAGCAGCCCGACCAGTGCCAGCAAGGTCCCCAGCGAGATCGCACCGGTGATCACGAGATTTCCACCAAGACCGTAAGTGACGGCAGTAGCTAATGCGGCAACGAGAGTTAGCGCGGTAAAGAACCAGCGGTTCGCCATCGCGATTTGAATTCCAGAATCACGAACTACCTTCGCGCGGTCGCTAAACACCTGCGATTCTTCAGCGGGACGCCCAAATAACTTCACTAAAAGTGCG
This sequence comes from Candidatus Nanopelagicales bacterium, assembly GCA_044336805.1. GTDB lineage: Bacteria > Actinomycetota > Actinomycetes > S36-B12 > S36-B12 > UBA4592. The sequence continues at coordinate 14,022 of JBIIOS010000009.1, read as the reverse complement.
CCAGCAACGTTGAAACGCTCCGTCATCTGGTTGCTCATTGAGGCATTGACACTCATCTGTACGCGTGTCATTGACTGGAGTCGACGCCCCATAAAGCGAGCAGGGAGTAGGAATAACGGCACCAGAATGAGCGAGGCAAGAGTTATTTGCCACGACAAAATAAACATGGTGATCAAGACGATGACAAGGGAGATCATGTTGCCCAGAACACCTCCAAGAGTGGATGTGAATGCCTGTTGGGCTCCAATTACATCGTTATTCAAGCGTGAAATGAGTGCGCCAGTTTGTGCTCGGGTAAAAAACGCAATGCTCTGGGATTGCACGTGGTCATAAACTTCATTTCGAAGGTCAAAAATTAAGCCCTCCCCGATTCGAGCCGAGTAGTAACGGCTGACAACTCCCAAGCCTGCATCTGCGATTGCCAGTAAAGCAATAAAGACAGCCGTACACGTCACGAGAGATGCATCTCCTGGCGTTATTCCCTGGTCAATAATTCGGCGGAATAGTAACGGTTGAGCAACACTGAGCAAGGATGCGAAAACCAGGGTTATCAGAAAGAAAGTAATGAGAATTTTGTATGGTTTTGCGTATCCGAGAATTCGCTTGACGGTTTCACGGCTGACCTTTTTATCTTTGACAGATGCATCACGTGTCATTGACCGGTACATCATCCAAGCGTTTTCCATTGACACGAATTCTTCTCCGAACTAACTAATTGTGACTGACCTAAAAATTATTGTTGTGACATAAGTGTGTGGAGATGACGCAGTCGCTTGGTCTGGGAACGCCGCTCGGCGACCCAGGGCTCTTCACCATAGGCGATTCCGGCCAACATTGATTTTGCATCAGTGAGTGCCTCTGGCATGACTGCTCGCAAAGGATCAACGAGTTGGCTAAACCCGGCATCGAGGTCTTCCGTGATAGCGCTCACCAAGCCAAGTGTGTGTGCCTCTTGGGCATCGATTACACGTCCGCTGCCTATGAGTTCAAGGCTTTTTCGGTACCCGAGAATTTCCATGAACCGCACGGTGCCGCCTAAATCAGGAGTGAGTCCCCATTGGGTTTCCTTAAGAGCAAACTGCGCACTGGGCTGGGCAATAATGAGATCACAAGCGAGGGCTAGTTGGAATCCAGCCCCGATGGCGTGCCCTTGAACGAGTGCAACACTAATTTGCGGCAAATCACGCAAAACCCGAAAAAAACGTTGGTAATAGGCAATTGTGTCGTCAAGTTCAGTGTCACTCTGCGAAGCCATTTCCATAAATGATGGCTGGCCAGGTATTCCTGCAGGGGTGAACATTGCACGATCTAGCCCGGCCGAAAATGACTTGCCATTTCCGCGCAGCACGATGAAACGGGCCTCTCCCGGCACTTGTGCACTGATGCTGTATAGCTCATCCCATGTCTGCGGGGTTTGAGCATTGCGCTTATCGGGGTCGTTGAGGGTGATTGTGAAGACATCACCGGAGAGATTCGTTAAAATTTCCATGTCTTTAGGCTAACTCAATAAGTTCAATGTAGGACTCACTCCAGAGGTCTTCGTCACCGTCAGGCAGAATCAGGACTCGTTCAGGATTCAAGGCTCGCACGGCACCAGGATCATGTGTGACCAGAACAACTGCCCCTTCATAAAGAGACAGGGCATTGAGCACTTCTGCGCGGCTTGCTGGATCGAGGTTGTTTGTCGGCTCGTCGAGCAGTAGAACATTCGACCCGGAAACGACTAAACAAGCAAGTGCCAATCGAGTTTTTTCACCACCAGAAAGCACTCCGGTTGGCTTGTGGACTGAATCCCCTTGGAAAAGGAACGATCCAAGTACTGTTCGCTGCTGGGTGTCGTTGAGATGTGAGCCAGCTGAAGCCATGGTCTCCCACACTGTTGCCGTTGGATCCAAAGTCTCGTGCTCCTGTGCGTAATAACCAACTATTGCACCGTGTCCAAGTTCCCGCGACCCAGTGTCCGGTGGGTCAATCCCGGCCAGGATACGCAGCATCGTTGTTTTTCCTGCGCCGTTGAGCCCCAGGATGACAACCTTGCTGCCGCGATCGATTGCAAGGTTCACATCAGTGAAAACTTCAAGGCTGCCGTAACTTCGAGAAAGGTTCTCAGCCATTAGAGGAACTCGACCACAAGCTTTCGGTGTGGGAAATCTCAGTTTCGCCACATTGTCTTTTTGAAGAACCGATGCGGTTTCGGCCATAATGCGATCTGCCCGTTTAAACATTGTTTGAGCAGCTTTAGCCTTTGAGGCTTTGGCCCGCATTTTTTCTGCTTGCTTACGCAAACTATCTGCTTGTGTCTCAGCATTTTTGCGCTCGCGTTTTCTCCGTTTCTCATCGGTTTCTCGGGCGAGCAGATACTTGCTCCAGCCCATTGAATAGAGGTCAATCTCTTGGCGGTTCGCATCAAGATGCCACACTTTATTGACCGTATCCTCGAGCAATTCAGTGTCGTGACTGATCACGATAAAACCTCCTTCGTAGGCTGCAAGGTACTTGCGCAGCCAGCGAATCGAGTCCGCGTCGAGGTGGTTGGTGGGTTCATCAAGCAGCAAGACGTCAGCATCGGAAAACAGAATTCGGGTTAACTCAACACGTCTACGTTGGCCACCGGAAAGGGTTCCCAGTGGTTGAGCCAATATTCGTTCGTCCAGCCCAATGCTTGCGGCAATGGTTGCTGCTTCGGACTCAGCCGTATATCCACCAAGGCCTTCAAATTCGCCCAGAGCACGGTTATACCGATCTCCAGCCCGATCGAAATCATCGGCGCTGATGCCGGGCGTGGCTAGGGCTTCTGCAGCTTTTGTCATCCGGATTGAGACAGCGTCAAGCCCACGAGCGCTCAGGATCCTCGAGCGCGCCAATTGATCGGGGTCCGCCGTGCGAGGGTCCTGCGGCAGATAGCCGACCGTGCCGGTGATTTTCACACTTCCACTTGCCGGGGCCGCTTCACTGGCTAAAACCCGGGTAAGAGTTGTTTTACCAGCACCGTTTCGACCCACTAGCCCGATGCGATCACCTTTGTCGACCCGGAGCATCGGGGCGGTGAGTAAGAGTTCTGATCCTGCGCGTAATTCGATTTCGGAAGCAGCAATCATGACTGACGTAGTCTAGTCCCTGCACCGGACGCTTGATTCAGACGTTGAACCCCAAGGAACGCAACATGTCTCGACCGTCGTCGGTAATCTTGTCTGGTCCCCATGGTGGCATCCAGACCCAGTTTATTTTGAAGTCGGTCACAATCGAATCGAGTGCACTTCGTGTCTGATCCTCGATGACATCAGTGAGCGGGCATGCTGCCGAAGTCAGGGTCATGTCGACTGTGGCTGTATTGTTTTCGTCCACGGTTACTCCATAGACCAAACCCAGATCCACAACATTGATACCCAATTCAGGATCGATAACATCCTTCATCGCTTCTATAACGTCTTCATCGGTTACTGCCATGATTTACCCATTTCGTGTAGTAGTTGTCGAGGTTAACTCAGCCTTTATCTGTGCATCGGATAGCGCCATCCAAGAAATAAGTGCGCACTTGATGCGCGCGGGATACTTGGAGACACCGGCGAACGCGATGGCGTCTTCGAGTACTTCTTCATCAGGTTCGAGCGCACCTTTTGATTTCATGAGTTCCATGAAGGCCTCTTGAATGGGGGCCGCTTGATCGGGCGTCTTGCCATTAATCAGTTCGCTCATGACACTGGCACTCGCCTGTGAGATCGAACAACCTTGGCCGTCATAGGACACCAGTAACGTTCCGTCAGTATTTTGACCGACCTCAACCGTGATTTCATCACCGCAGGTTGGGTTGACTTGATAACTTTGAGCCAGTGCATCGATAGATATTTTCTTGCCTCGCGGATTTTTGTAGTGATCGAGGATTATCTCTTGATATAGATCTTCGCTCATGCGCCCACCGCAATAGGTGACCCGAAGAATTCTTGAGCACTTTTGATTCCGGCAATGGCTTGGTCAATATCACTTTTATCGTTGTAGATGTATGTTGTGATTCGGGTCGTTGCGGGTACGTCAAATCGACGGCAGGTTGGCCAGCAGCAGTGGTGCCCCACCCGCACCGCAACTCCCTTGGCATCCATCAGATGACCTACGTCGTGGGGGTGAATTCCCTCAACGACGAAGGAAACCGCAGACCCCCGTGCGTGCATGTCCTTCGGTCCAATGACCCGAACACCGGGAATTTTCGCAAGCTCTTCCAAGGTATACGCTGTCAATTCCTGCTCATGTTCAAAAACATTCTTCATACCGAGATTTGTGAGGTAGTCGCATGCGCGAGCAAGCCCGATTGCCTGAGCCACCATGGGAACACCCGCCTCGAATCGCTGCGGGGCAGGCGCGTATGTGCTCTGATCCATATGCACCATTTCGATCATGGAGCCACCACTGAGAAAAGGTGGCATTACATTGAGTAGATCCGATTTACCCCACAAAATTCCAATGCCTGTGGGACCAAGCATCTTGTGACCACTCCATGCTGCGAAATCGGCTCCAAGTTCATTAACATTTACGGGCATGTGGGGCACGGATTGACAGAGGTCAACCATGCCGAGGGCTCCGACAGCGTGCGCCATGTCCATGATTTCGCGCACCGGATTGATCGTGCCGAGGAGATTGGACTGGTGCACCACCGAAACAAATTTAGTGGAATTGTCGATAATCCCGGGTTCAATATTGAGCCGTCCGTCATCCGTGAGGCCAAACCACTTTAGCTGTGCACCTGTCTTAGCGCACAATTCCTGCCAGGGAACCAGATTCGCGTGGTGTTCCATTTCGGTTACAACAATTGAATCACCGGGACTAAGAACAAATCGCTGGTCAACGTCAATACCCTGCCGGGCTTTGTCAGTTGCATTTGAAAAGGCATACGCCACCAGGTTTATTCCCTCGGTTGCGTTTTTTGTGAAGACAATCTCATCAACATCAGCTCCGACAAACGAGGCAATCGTTTGCCGAGCGCCTTCATAAGCATCGGTTGCTTCCTCTGCGAGCGCGTGGGCTCCACGGTGAACGGCGGCATTTGAGTTCTCATAGAAATATCTTTCCGCATCGAGAACTTGAACAGGCTTTTGTGAAGTTGCGCCACTATCGAGGTACACCAACGGAACACCCCGGACGGTACGAGACAAGATGGGGAAATCCGCACGCAACTTTTCGACGTCAAACATTATGCACGCGCCGCTGCGGTGTACGTCTCATATCCGTCGGATTCCAGTACGTCAGCCAACTCTGGCCCGCCGGTGGCAACGATCCTGCCGTCGACAAACACGTGAACGACATCGGGTTGGATATAACGAAGGATCCTCGTGTAGTGAGTGATCAAAAGCACTCCAGCATCACTGGACTCCTTATATCGATTGACACCTTCACTTACGATCTTGAGTGCATCAACATCGAGCCCCGAGTCGGTTTCATCCAATATTGCGATCTTGGGTTGCATGAGCCCCAGCTGCAGGATTTCGTGACGCTTTTTCTCTCCACCGGAGAAACCCTCATTAACATTCCGACTGGCAAATGCGGGGTCCATCTGAAGGTCGGCCATCGCCTCCTTCATGTCTTTCGTCCAGGTGCGAAGCTTGGGCGCTTCACCTTTGAGAGCAGTGATCGAAGTGCGCAGAAAGTTGGATACCGAAACGCCTGGAATCTCAACCGGGTACTGCATAGCCAGAAACAGTCCGGCGCGAGCACGTTCGTCAACTGTCATAGCGAGAACATCTTGGCCATCAAGATCGATTGACCCGGAAGTGACCGTGTACTTGGGGTGACCAGCTATCACGTAGGCCAGCGTGCTCTTGCCGGATCCGTTGGGTCCCATGATTGCGTTCGTCGTGCCCGACTCAACAACCAGGGACACGCCACGAAGAATGGGTGTGTCGCCATCTTCGGTAATGACGCTCGCATGTAGGTCGGTAATAGTTAACTTACTCATTAAATCGTGCCTTTCGTTATAAAAATTGGACTGTCGGGATCTGTAATATCGGTCGTAACTGGGTAGGTTTTCACCGCGGTGATTGCGGGTAGCGAAGTGGGAACACCGGTGCGAACATCGAAGCCGGATCCGTGTAACCAACATTCGATAATGCACCCATCCACTTCACCCTCCGAAAGCGCGACATCGGAGTGGGAGCATCGATCTTCCATTGCGAACATTCCCTCTGGGGTGTTCACAACAACAATTAACTCTCCGTCGACCTCAAACTGGCGTGCTGTCCCAGCCGGAACATCGGAGACGACACCCAGCAGCAATTGGTTACTCATGGTCCACGATCCCAAGTTTCGATTCAATTCGGCGCATCAGGGATCCGCTTAATTCTGCGTCATCGATTTTACTGAGGACGTCGACAAAAAAACCTCGTACAACCAGTTGACGTGCAACTGACTCAGGAATGCCGCGCGACTGCAAGTAAAACAGTTGCTCGTCATCAAACCGGCCTGTAGCGCTGGCATGGCCCGCGCTAATTACGTCACCTGTTTCTAGTTCGAGATTGGGAACCGAGTCAGCACGAGGACCGTCGGTGAGTAATAGATTGCGGTTGAGTTCATACGTTTCAATCCCAATTGCTTCACGCCTAACGAGAACATCGCCGATCCACACTGAATGGGCGCCGTCCCCGCTGAGAGCACCTTTGTAAATGACGTTACTGACACAGTGTGGTTGAGTGTGGTCAACGAGAATCCGGTGCTCCTGAAACTGGTCACCCGTCAATAGAAAAGCTCCGAGCATTTGGGCTTTCCCGCCCGGAGCCCGATACGTCAATGTTGGAACGGTTCGAATGACTCCGCCCCCAAGGGTTATCGATAGACCCAGAAAATGCGCGTCACGGCCGACTTCCGTGAACCAGTGCAGATGTTGCATGACTGCGGCCTCTGCATCAATGACAGACAGCATGGTCAAATCCGCTTGATCACCCAAGAGTGAGAGTATTGATCCGCTGACGTTGCCCGAAGTGTCATGGATGAGCACTACCTGCGACTTGGAAAAAGGGCCCGCATGAACTTCAACGTGAAGATAATTGCTCGCACCAGCATTCTTGAGGTTCACAACAATTGGACTGGAGTGAATCGACTCCTTGGGAATCGTTACGAGAACAGCGTGAGTTGCTTGTGCTCGAGCAATGGCGCTGGGTCGATCTGTTGGCATCCATGTTTGTGAGAGTCGTTGGTCGCTAATTTCGACGTATTCGACGGTGACATCATGTTCGCCATTAAGGCCTACGCTCCCCCAGGCGGCTGGCTGGAAAAAATCTGTCAACTTTCTGATGGGAGCAAAGCGCCACTCTTCCTCACGACCAACGGGAACATCAAAATCCTCGATTGCACGTGAAAAAACCCGAGGGGCTAAATCTGTTGCAGGAGCGACGGTGGGAGCTCTCACCCAACAGCCCCTTCCATTTGCAGCTCAATGAGACGGTTGAGTTCAATTGCGTACTCCATGGGAAGTTCGCGAGCAATAGGTTCAATGAATCCGCGAACAATCATTGCCATCGCTTCATCTTCGCTGAGACCACGAGTCATCAGATAAAACAGCTGTTCTTCGCTTACCTTGGAGACTGTGGCCTCGTGTCCCATCTGTACATCGTCTTCACGCACATCTACATATGGGTACGTGTCAGAGCGGCTGATGTCATCAACCAAAAGCGCGTCACACTTAACCGTGCTTTTGGAATGATGTGATCCTTCGAGTACTTGAACCAAACCACGGTAACTTGTTCGACCGCCACCTCGGGCTACTGATTTACTAATAATTGATGACGATGTGTGTGGAGCGGCATGCACCATCTTTGCTCCGGCATCTTGATGCTGACCTGGGCCAGCAAAAGCGATTGACAGTGTTTCACCACGGGCATGCTCTCCGGTCATCACGACAGCTGGGTATTTCATGGTTACCTTGCTTCCAAGATTTCCATCAACCCATTCCATGGTTGCACCCTCATGGGCAATAGCCCGCTTGGTTACCAGGTTGTACACGTTCGTTGACCAGTTTTGGATTGTTGTATAACGGCACCGGCCGCCTTTTTTAACGATAATCTCGACAACAGCTGAGTGCAATGAGTCACTGGAATAGATGGGAGCGGTGCAGCCCTCGACATAATGAACGTAAGCGCCTTCGTCAACAATTATGAGCGTTCGCTCGAACTGGCCCATGTTTTCTGTGTTAATCCGGAAGTAGGCCTGTAACGGAATATCAATGTGCACACCCTTAGGCACGTAAATGAACGACCCACCCGACCACACAGACGTGTTCAGGGCAGCGAACTTGTTGTCACCAACAGGAATGACCGATCCGAAATACTCCTTGAATATATCCTCGTGCTCGCGCAGAGCGGTGTCAGTATCAAGGAAAAGGACACCGAGTTCTTCAAGGTCCTCGCGGATCTTGTGATAAACCACTTCCGATTCATACTGTGCAGCAACTCCGCCAACGAGGCGTTGCTTCTCAGCCTCAGGGATACCAAGACGGTCATAAGTGTTCTTGATGTCGTCGGGGAGATCATTCCAATCAGTGGCCTGCTTCTCCGTCGAGCGCACAAAGTACTTGATCGTGTCGAAATGGATTCCGGTGAGATCAGAACCCCAGTGCGGCATTGGCTTCTTCTCGAAAAGTTTGAGACCTTTGAGTCGGAGGTCAAGCATCCACTGCGGTTCATCCTTTTTGGCGGAGATATCACGGACAACGTCCTCATTGATGCCGCGCCGAGCATTCGCACCCGCATCACTGGCATCACTCCAGCCATACTCGTAATTACCGAGTGATTCAATCGTGGCGTCTTGCTCACTCTTGGCGTTGGGAATCGTTGTACTCATGCTGATACCTCTCGACTTTCCCGCGGTTTGCGAGCTTGTTGTTTGACGTGCATTGTTTGTCCGAAAACTTGATTAGGGATCAAAGTTGTGCAGATGGGGTCGCCCTGTGCCAAGGTCGCAAGCCGGGTGACGTGTTGACCCAATGCTGCACTGAACGCGCGTGTTTCCTCTTCACACAATTCGGGAAATTCACTTGCTGCAGCCACAACGGGGCAATGATGCTGACACAGTTGGCCGGAGTGCGAGTTACGAGATGCCGGTTCCAGTGTTGCCGCGTAACCCTCGCTGACCAATGCCTCAACAATTGATTCGATCGTGCCACCTGCAGTGATTCGAGCGGCTCGCTCGGCAGCAAATGCCCGCACGGCTACCCTGCCAAATGAGCGATCAATAAATCGCAAGCTTTCTAGGGCTAAATCGTCGTAGCTTTGATCACAAGCACTGCGACCCAACGGCGTTAAGGAGTACGTCCCGCTAGGCCTACCCCGACCACGTGTGGGTGTTGGGCCAAATGGCGTGCGTTCATGTGCCTCGACAAAACCTGCATCGAGGAGGGCGTTGAGTGAGCGTCGGGTGGCTTGAACCGATGTTCCCAAGGTATGCGACACCTCAACCGCGGTCGCTGCTCCGACCTCCAATAGGACACGGGCAACCCGCTCGGCGGCACCACCAGGGAATTTCACAACACTATTGTTGCCTAATTCCGAAACTACGCAACCGCCGGGGGTTCCTAAGAGAAACCCTAGACTGCCCCCATGACCCAAGCCGACCTGCAGACGCAACCGTCTCCATGGGCCGTAACCTGTGAAGACCTGAGCCTTATTTATCCCGGTGGGGGCGGAATTTCGGAGCTAAATCTTGACTTCGGCCCCGGAATCACAGCGATTGTTGGCAATAATGGAGCCGGAAAATCCACCTTGCTGGAGCTGATCGCGGGTCTGCGGTCCCCCACCGGTGGCAGCATCTCTCTCTTTGGCCGCAGCCCCAACCATTGGCGGTCATCGGGAATTAATCAGGTCGGCGTCGCACTCCAGGATGGACGCCCCTATCCCAGCGCAAATCCGGTTTCGCTATTGAAGTATCTCGATGACCTATATGCGGATAGTCAGCGCTTCGTCAGCCGACCAACCGTTGAATTTCTCGTGGAGGCCTTTAGCCTCACAACCAAGACTCTAATTAAGAACCTTTCCGGTGGTGAGTTGCAAAGGCTCAAGTGCGCTGCGGCTCTGATTGCCGGCGCCCCAATATTGATTCTTGATGAACCAACGGCGGGCCTTGACCCCCAAGGTCGCCGCGACCTCTACAACGTGCTGGAAATCGTCGTTCCCCAACAGAGCACCCTTCTCGTGTCAACGCACATTCTTGAGGATCTCGAGATCATGAACGGTCGAGTGATAGCTCTAAAGTCCGGTCTCGTTGCATATGACTCAAATGTGAGTTCAGGCTCATCTGCGTTCTACATGACTTTCACGAGCCGCGCTAACATCGAGCTCACGGGTTTGCGGAACGCACTTGCTGAAGGTGTCGTCATTGCGGAGAAGATAAATGGCCACTACTCAATCACCAGCAACACCCCTATTGACGCAGCATTCATCACGACCGTCATGAATTTTTGTGCACAGATGGGCGCCGATGTCTCGCAAGTGAATGTTCGTGAACGCAGAGGAGTCTTGGCTGAAGTTGAAGACCTTCTTTTAGAGGGGGGTGCCCAGTGATTTCGGGCCGCCGCCTCTCGATACAAACCAAATGGGAGTTTCTACTCAATGCTCGCAACTCAGAACAAGCATTATTGCTCGTACTGATTCCCATCGTCATCCTTATTGTTTTGACAAAGACGACCATTATTGGTGGTGAAAAGACTGGGCTCCCACTCGCGCTTGCCACAGTGCTTACCGTCTCCACCTTCGCTGCAGGTTTCACATCTCTGGCAATCGCCACAGCATTTGAACGTCGAAGTGAAACTCTAGTCTTTCTGGGAACCACTTCACTGACGCGAGCGGAGGTGGTTCTCGCCAAAAGCTTGGGGAGTTTCCTGCTGGCGGTATTTGCAGGGCTATTCACAATAATCGCGGCACTTATATTGGGTTGGACTCCATCATTCTTAATCTTACTCATACCGTTATGCATGGTTCTTGGAGTTTTTAGTGTTGGCGGATTCGCATATCTGCTGGCGGGAACCTTGCGGGCAGAAGCGGTTCTCGCGATTGCAAACGGAATCTTCGTACTTGTATTGATGTTTGGCGGAATTATTTTTACGTTCGGTGACGCCATCTCGAACGTCTTGCAGTACTTTCCGCCTTTGGCCCTTAAGGACCTCATCCAATATTTCGTTTCCGAGCAGAATCCCGGTGGCACGAATGTGATTACGGCCATATGCGTTCTCGTTGGGTGGGGCGTTGCCGGACACCTGTTGGCTTTTCGATTTTTCAAGTGGCGTTAATCAACTTAAGGTGGTGCCATGAACGCTGTCAAGGAGTCCCGCATGCCCCGTTGGATGCGTGGCATTTTCATGGCGAACTTGGTCGCACAGTCGGGGATCATTGTCACAGGCGCGGTTGTGCGGCTCACCGGTTCAGGTTTGGGGTGCCCAACTTGGCCGCAGTGTGTAGAGGGTTCCTACACGCCAACAGTTCGACAAGAAGAGGGATTTCACAAGCTCATTGAATTTGGAAATCGACTTCTCACATTTGTGGTCGCCATCATTGCGATCGCTGTTCTGGTTGCGGTGATTATGAACGTGGTCTCGCGCAGGCGCTCACATTTGCCACAGCGCCGCGCGATCATTATGTTGGCTGTGATTCCTTTTGTTGGAACAGCCGCCCAGGCGGTTCTGGGCGGGATCACAGTCCTTACCGGACTTCATCCGCTGATCGTTTCAGCGCACTTCCTCGTTTCAATGGGGCTGGTAACTGCTGCAGTTGCGCTCGTCGCTCGTTCAGGCGACGCCGGTGACCAACCAGTTACCTATCTTGCCCCGAAACCAGTTCGATTCCTCACGTGGTTACTTGTCAGCGTTGCTGCATTAGTTGTCGTTCTCGGTGTTGTGACAACCGGCAGTGGACCACACAGCGGGGATGCCGAAACAGAATCCCGGTTCTCGTTTGATCCACAAACCGTGGCATGGCTTCACGCGGATACCGTATTTCTCTTCATCGGACTGCTCATAGGATTAATCGTGACCCTCATGTTATTCAACAGCACCGGGTCAATGCGAAAAAGAACCATCCTGCTTATTGGGATCACACTTACTCAGGGGGTAATCGGTTACGCCCAATACTTTACCGGTCTGCCCAGCGCGCTCGTGGCGCTACACGTTCTTGGCGCAGTTCTCACTTGGATTGCGGTTCTGTTTATTCCGTTCACCATGCGCACCCGTGGTCACATTGCATCAAACGCACTCCCTAAGCAAGAACTGCACTAAGCAAGAACTGCACTAAGCAAGAACTGCACTAAGCAAGAACTGCACTAAGCAAGAACTGCACTAAGCAAGAACTGCACTAAGCAAGAACCGCACTAAGCAAGAAAAGGCGAAATGCCAATCAGTAAAAACAGCAGGGCTAAGTAGGTGATTGACCCGTGGAAAACTTTCATTGCAGGCTTCTGCAGTTCGTCGTAGTCGGCGTTCTCCCTGTGTGATCGCTTAACAAGTCCGAGCGAAATTGCAATAAACCAGATGCCCAAGATAAGCGCTCCGATGCCATAAACCCACCCCATCGATGCCACGGGAACGAGAACAAGCGAGAACAGCACCATCACAACGGCATATATGACGATATTTCGGGTCACAATTCGCGCCGCGGCAACAACGGGAAGCATTGGCACACCAACTGATGCGTAATCGTCCCGATATTTGATGGCCAGGGGCCAATAATGAGCGGGAGTCCAGAAAAAGACAATCATGAACAGGATTACCGGAGTCCAGCCTAAAGAACCTGTAACTGCTGCCCATGCAATGAGCACCGGCATGCAGCCAGCCGCTCCACCCCAAACGATGTTCTGCGGGGTTGAGCGTTTAAGAAGAATCGTATAGCCCAATGCGTACATGACGATCGCGAGAAATCCAAGAAATGCAGCGAGCCAGTTTGTGAGCAGCCCCAATGTCAGCACGCTGATGAGCCCCAGAATTGACGCCTGGATGAGACCAGCCCGAACACTGATAACCCCGGAAGCCAAAGGGCGGCTTCCCGTTCGGTGCATGACAGCATCAATGTCACGGTCATAAACACTGTTGTAGGTATTCGCGCTCGCTGCAGCCGCGGATCCGCCGACGACCACTGCAATCATTGCGATCACTGTGGGAAGACCTTCTGATGCGAGAAAAAGTGTCGGGACCGCGGTGGCGAGAAGTAGCTCCACAATTCGCGGCTTGGTCACCCAAAAATAGGGAGCGAGGCGCTCACGCACTCCCGTTTCGCTCACGCGCCTAATCTAGTCAATCAAGTTCCAGCCGGCCATTTGCGGGCGCTTCTAGCAAGTCAACACAACATCAATCGGTCTCATGACACACCTTCATTCACCAATAGACTTAGTGCATGAATCTGGCGCCCTCTCACCCTAGAAATCTCGACACTAAATTGAACTGGAATGCCGACGATCAAAAATCTGTGGACTATTTGAGGGCGTTGGCGGCTGACGCGGTCCAAAAAGTCGGAAATGGGCACCCGGGAACAGCGATGAGTCTTGCTCCTGCCGCGTATCTTTTGTTCCACAAGATCATGACCCATGACCCCAGCGACCCATCCTGGCTAGGTCGTGATCGATTTGTCCTCTCCGCCGGCCACTCGAGCTTGACGTTGTACTCACAACTGTTTCTTTGCGGCTATGGATTAACCATGGATGACGTGAAGTCCTTTCGCACTAGTGGGAGCCTGACCCCCGGTCACCCAGAGTTTGGTCATACGGTCGGGGTTGAAACAACAACCGGGCCACTCGGCCAAGGTGTTGCAACCGCGGTGGGAATGGCGATGTCTGAACGCTTCGAATCAGGACTATTCCCAGGAGCGCCATTTGCACATCGCATCTGGGTCATCGCATCTGATGGGGATTTACAAGAGGGTATATCCGGTGAAGCCTGTTCCCTCGCTGGCACCCAAAAACTTGGTCACCTCAATGTTATCTGGGATGACAACCGAATCTCCATTGAAGGTAATACTGCGGTTGCGTTCACCGAAGATGTTTCTGCGCGATACCGAGCATACGGTT
>JBIIOS010000097.1:0-7072 GCA_044336805.1 Candidatus Nanopelagicales bacterium | reverse complement strand
TAACTATCTGACTGCCGTCCGGTGACCAGCTCCGACTCTCACGGTTGTTCAAACCGGTCGTGATCCGGGTGCCGGTGCCACCGGCGACAGGCATCACCCACAGGTCCTCTTGGTTCTTCGGATCAAACTCGTCGATGTCGCTCGCGTAAAGCAGGGTGGTGCCGTCAGGGGAGTACTTGGGTCCAACGTGTTGGAACGGTGGATCAGTGAAAGTCAGTTGTTGCACATCAGAGCCGTCGGCGGCCATGGTGTAGATCTCGTAGTTACCGTCTGCGTCACTGGTAAACGCAATGCGTTGTGAATCGGGTGAGATGCTCGGGACAAGACTCCAGTCTGAGCCCACATTGAGCACGGTGACACTTCCATCTGCAGGGTTTACGCGCTCGATCGAAGATCTGTCAGAGGACACTTGCGAATATGCGATGAATGAACCATCGGGTGAAGTGATGCTGTGTGCCTGAACGCCGGCCGCACTTGTCACCTCGACCTCGCTGTCTAATGCAGAGTTGCTGACGACGAGGTGTCCGTTCTTCCCGTCGTAACGAGTGAAAGTCATGGTGCCAGGTCCAGCATCAGGAGATGTTGTGGCACAGCCGGCTAGGACCGTCGACGTGAGAAGGAGGGTGACCGTAATAGTGGCGGCGCGAGTGTTTACTCGGCAGTGCCGTGCAGATAGCATTCGCAAATGATAAACCATCTTTATTCTGTTGGTTTCACTTCCGGTTCACCGAGTGGGAACCACCCGATAGGCCCTTGTTCCGATGGTGAGCACAACCAGGCTCAGACCCAAGGCGACGAGTAAAACCTGCGCATCCCAGTACACCGCAATAAATGTGCCGAGGATCGCCCCGATCGAAATCAGTACATATCTCCCAGCCACCACGATGGAACTAAACCGTCCGCGATAAGCCTCGCTGACCTGCTGCTGAATGATGGCCGCCGTCAGACCTTGGGCGTACGTGCTCATCAGCGACCCAATAATGACTATCGCGGGGAGTAGCAGGGCCTGTCGGATTAACCAATTGTCTTGTAAAGCAACAGCACCTACCAGCTGGGTGAGTGCGAGACCTAGCACGGAAATAATCAGAAGCAGGCGCGGGTTGCCCCGAAATCCCAACACCGTTAAGAGCACTCGACCAGCCAGAACTCCCAACATACCTGCAGCAATGCTCAAGCTCGCTAATTCGGGGATGTCTAGGTCAATCAGGACGAGATTCACCAGTTGCGTTGGAATAATCACCGCCAGAAAAAGATCAATGACCAGAATGGATCGAGGTGAATCACGACTTCGAAGATAAGCGCTAAAAGCCCCTGGGTTAAGGTCGTTGGGCGGCGGAGTGGGGCGCATGACAACTGGGTTCATAATTTTCCACACGAATACATTGGCCACAAGAATGAGAACCGCCATCACGAGCAGTGTTGTTTGCGGATTCGGCATGGCACCGGCGATCAATGCACCAACGACCCCGCCGATACCCAATCGCAGAATGTTTACGATTTCTGTGGCGCCTTCAGCTCCAGGCCGAACAAAACTGGCTTGGGTTTTTAGGAACGCAATGCTGCCCATTGAGAGTGCGATTCCATCGGCGACAGCCGCGACAACGGCCAGCCACGGCGGCACCCCACTCAGAATAATCGCGAGCCCGGTCACCGCCATGACCAGAGCGGCAAAACTCGTCGCTAATACGACGAATGGACGCGGATCCCGCCGATCCATAACGCTTCCGAAGTATGGACCGGTCACGGCAACCGTTAGCGCAGTCGCGGCTGCCGTCAGTCCCAAGCCCCACTCGGTATCAAATGTGTCATCAAGATATTGCCAGCGCGCCACCTCGCGCGCACCCAAACTGGTTGCAGCAATCAACAACACACCCATGAATGCGAAAATTCGAGGTGTTGGCGCTAGTTGTGAATAGACGGATGATCGAGGGAGCGACGTGACACTCGGCATGTTCACCCTCCCTTTCGCCTCAGCCAAAGCATAGGGGTGTGGATCCGAGTACCTATGTGGGAAAGCTCGTTCTTTCGCATAATGCACCAGATCAGTGAGCGACCCGCTTTTTTCCTGTGATGATTGCAAGAACTCCCTCGAGTGGGCCTTGACTAAACTTCTTCATCCATAACCAAGCGAAGGTAGACAGAAGTGCCCACGAAGCGATGCTGGCGAGAACGACGGGGAACGCACCCCACTGACCGAAGTAGCCAAGTCCGTATCCGGCGAATAGGAGTGATAGCAAAGCTGATTCGCCGATGTACACCGTTAGAGACATGCGTCCGGCGGGTGCCATGATCGACAAGAAGTGCGGTTTGCGTGCGACTGTGAGTGCGATGCTGCCGATATACCCAGCGGTCAGAATTGGTGCAGTGATGAATCCAAGGGCGAGGCCAGTGACTCCAGTGAGCGAGTAAGGGTTGTTATCGGCTGTTGCGCCGATCAGTAGTACGGCAGCAATCACCTGCAGGGGTAGGCCGATTACCCAACCCCAAAGAGCCATGCGCCGCCACAATTGGATGTGTGCTTCAGGTTCCGCGAGGAGCCGATGACGTGATGCGCGAAGCCCAAGAGTGAATGCTGCAAAGGCCATCGGACCTTGCAAAAATAGGACTGTTAGCAAAGTACCGGGAAGTTCCTCGAGTCGCGCTAATGATGCTTGCGCGAAAGATCCGGTTGTCAAAGCACTTTCTAAGTTGCTCGGTGCTAAAAGCTCATCAGGCAAGGAAGTGATAAGTGCGGCAATCGCCGATATGAAAATGACCGAAGTCACAATCCCTGCGATTGTCCACCTGCGAAGTGCGCGATCTGAGGATCGAGAAATTGCCAGCAAAAGCAATCCCAACATTGAATAGGTGATCAAGATGTCGCCGACAAAAAAGAAAACTGCGTGTGCGAGACCGAAGAGAAATAGTGCAAAGAGTCGGCGGAGGTACCTACGTCGATCCGGTGTGGAGTTATCGCGCAGGATGAACGCTGCACTGTAGCCAAACAAGAATGAGAACAGTAGGTAGAACTTGCCTTCCGCGAAAGTCACGACAAGTAGCGCTGTCGCTAGATTCGCAGCGCCATCCACTGACGCTTGAGTGAACCCGCTAGTGCTTATGCCCAGGAAAGCAGCGTTCACCACAACTATCCCGAGCAGGGCGATACCCCGAAGTCGGTCGGGCAGCGCTTCGCGGGGGATTGTTCCACTCATGGGGTAAAACTATTACAGGTTCATCCGATATTGCATTCAAGGCAAACCAGCCCAATAGGGATTGATTCATGGTTAAATTCCTTCACAGCCCATGATCTCGACATGGACTGTGTAATGAGAAATGGGGGTTGAACGTGGAGCCGTTTCAATTGCGGATTCGACTTGACCATCCTGGTCAGTTATTCAAAGCGGATGACATCTCGCCCACCGATCCCCGTTACACCGAGTACACCGCGCAACCTGCACTCGACACCGTGCGCGAGGAACTCCTGATCAAGACTCTTCCTAAAGACCAACCGGTGGAGCTGTTACTGGAACTCCCCGAAGAGTACATTCACCCAGCCACCCAAACACAACTCAATGAAGCTGTGCATCGGTACCTTCAGGTGGAAAACAAATTGGATATGGAGTCTTTCCAATCCCGAGGTCCTGTTGTTCGCCGCCTCTTAGTTGTTTCCATTGCAGTTTTTTTCGCAATCCAGATGGTCGCAATCACAATCAAGAACCTGACCAATGCCAAGGACTACTACATCACAGATTCCTTAGCAGAAGGTCTGGCTGTTACATCGTGGGTAATTCTCTGGGTTCCCGTGCAGTTTCTCACGGTGGATGCCTGGCAACGCAGCCTGCGAAGGCGCCGACTGGGGACCATTAATCGAATGCAAGTTAGGTTGGTGCCCACGCCCGACTGAAGGGATTCTTGGACTTATTCCTGGGTCCTGCAGCCACTGCAGCGGCGTCGATTTGGCGGCTCCTGGCAAAGGATGCAAAAGCGCAATCGTGATGTACTCACCACACCTCCGGGTGCCGATCGACCCACGGCCTGGCCCGCTCTAGCTGTGCGGCAAGCCGCAGCACGGTTGCTTCCGCCATCGGTTGTCCCACGAGTTGCACACCGACCGGGAGTCCGTCCTTCGTCCAATGCAAAGGCAGGCTAACGGCTGGCTGTCCAGTGATGTTGTAGGGAGATGTGAACGGTGTGAACCGCTTCTGTGCGAGGAAGTCTGCCACCGGGTCTTCGTCATCGCGAAGGCTGCCGATCAGTGCCGGTAGGTCGGCGAGAGTGGGAGTCAGGATGATGTCCAGGTGTGACGTGGCGTCAAGGGCAGCGCGTCCGTAACCGGCCATGAGGTCGACCGCCGCCGTGACTTCATCGAGAGACAAGCCACGTCCGATCCCACGGAGCCACCGGGTCAACGGGCGCAGCTCGGACTCACGCTCGGGCGGGATGGGGATGGCTGCCGCGAGCGCCGCCCAAACGCGTTCGAAGTGCACGACGGCGCTCAGGGGGAACGGGACGTCGATGTCAACGACATGGTGACCGAGGGACTCGAGCAGCATTGAGGTCTGCTCGTAGGCGAGGATGCAATCGGGATGAACGGTCGTGTCGGCAATGACGGGTTGCCGGTAGCGCCCGATCAAGAGCGGCTCGGGGTCGGACTCGAGGTTGCGCAGGTACGAGTCGGCCGGCCCGCGGCCGGTCATGACATCGAGTAGCGCGGCGACATCGGTGACGGTGCGGGCGAGCGGCCCGTTGACCTCGAGGCGACCTTGCGACTCCGGATTCGGCCCGGACGGCACCAAACCGCGCGAGGCCTTCAGTCCCACTAGCCCGCACACGCTTGCAGGAATTCGGATGGAGCCGCCGCCATCAGAGCCCTGAGCGACCGGTGCCAATCCCGACGCGACCGCCGCCGCCGCACCACCGCTTGAACCGCCCGCCGAGCGTTCGAGATCCCATGGTGTGCGCGACCAGTCCGCGACATCAGGCTCGGTGTAGCACGGTAGGCCGAACTCCGGGGTGCTCGTCTTCCCAGTCATGATCGTGCCGCCCTCGCGAAGAAGCAGCACCATGTCGTCGTCGATTGGTGAGATGACGTCGGTGACAACCGAGCCAAACCGGCAGCGCACGCCTTTCACCTCATTGAGGTCTTTGACGGGCACGACAACCCCGTGCAGAACTGGCAGCGTCTGGGGATCTGCCGACTCGGCGACCTGACGATCCGCGGCGCGCGCCTGCTCGAGCGCTAGATCATCGGTGATCGTCACGAAGGCGCCGACAGTTGCGGTGAGATCGTGCGAGCGCCGCAGGTAGTGCTCCGTGAGTTCGACGGATGACGTCTCCCCACGGCGGATGGCCCGTGCCTGTTCGACGGCTGTCAGGTCATGGAGGTCCATGTCTGAAGCCTAGGGCTTAAGCCGATCCACACCCTAAGGGAATGAAACCTCCGGCACCGTTGACATTGCTTCGGCCAGCCGTGCATCGGAGAACATTTCATCGACCATCTCTCCGCGTAGGTACTGGTCGTAGGCGGGTAGGTCGAAATGGCCGTGCCCGCAAAGTGCAGTCAGAATTACTGTCTCTTCACCAGTTTCCTTAGCCTTGAGGGCTTCACGGATTGCGACTGCGATTGCATGGGTTGGTTCCGGAGCAGGAAGGATCCCTTCGGTGCGGGCGAATTGAACCGCGGCTGCGAAACACTCGGTTTGCGGAACGGCGACCGCTTCCATCATGCCCAACTCGTACATGTGCGAAACAAGTGGTGACATCCCGTGATAGCGCAATCCACCGGAGTGAATTGGGTCTGGAATGAAATCGTGTCCCAATGTGTGCATTTTCATAAGCGGTGTCATACCAGCAGTGTCACCAAAGTCGTATCGGTATTCGCCTCGCGTGAGTGAGGGGCACGAGCTAGGTTCAGTAGCAACAATTCTTGGTGAGATTTTCCCAGCCATCTTCTCGCGGATGAAGGGGAATGAAAGCCCACCAAAGTTTGAACCACCACCGGTGCAACCAACGATCATGGTGGGAGTGTCACCTGCCATTTGCATTTGCAAGATGGCTTCCTCGCCGATGATCGTTTGATGCAGTAATACATGGTTGAGAACCGAGCCGAGTGCATAGCGGGTGTCAGCGTGTGTTGCAGCAACTTCAACTGCCTCAGAGATCGCGATACCAAGGGAGCCTGACCAATTGCGCGGGTCTTGGGCCAGTTGCCGACCAATTTCGGTGACATCAGAAGGTGACCGGTGAACTTTTGCACCGAATGCCTCGATCATTAGCCGGCGGTAAGGCTTCGAGTCAAAAGATGCACCGACTTGCCACACCTCACAATCAAGGTCAAACAAGGCACAGGCAAATGACAGCGCGGTGCCCCATTGCCCTGCACCGGTTTCAGTGGTGAGGAGTTTGGTGCCTTCCTTTTTGTTGTAGTAAGCCTGTGGAACGGCTGTGTTCGGCTTGTGCGAACCTGCGGGGGAAACACCTTCGTACTTGTAATAGATGCGGGCGGGGGTGCCCAGCGCTTTTTCCAGTCGGTGAGCCCGAAACAACGGTGATGGGCGCCACTGGCGATACACATCCAGCACACCGCCAGGAATTTCAATGAACCGTTCTGTTGAAACTTCTTGCATGATTAATTCCATGGGGAATAGTGGAGCCAGATCCTCGGGGCCAACCGGATCCAGGCGTCCTGGGTGCAAGGGCGGAGGCGGGGGTGCGGGTAAATCAGGAATGATGTTGTACCAAGTGGTCGGCATCTGATCTTCGGTAAGCACGTACTTATGTTGACGAACAGTGTCATCCATTGGGTATCCCTCTCTGGCGAACTACAGGCTGTGAAAACTCCGGCGCGCGAATGGTACTCCACAATCGGGACACGCGACATACGCATTTCACGGAAAAAGCATCGATAATCCAGGTCCAAATTCCCAAGGCGGTTCCAATGCGTGTCCCAGGACTTCGTTAACCCCAGTCCCTGGGTGGGAGCATAGGTGGCGGAGAGCATTGTGTGGGCTCGCAAAAGAGCCCTGTTGGGTCTTTTTGGCTGTGTTACATTGCTTTTGTATTCCCCAAGTTTGGAAAAAGGAAGGTAACCGGA
>JBIIOS010000096.1:0-7277 GCA_044336805.1 Candidatus Nanopelagicales bacterium | reverse complement strand
ACTCGGTACGTCTGCCCATACACCGGCGTGGTGATTGTTCTCCACAGCTCCGAACCACCATGGAGTTCCCTTTTGACCTTCGATCAACTCGACGTGTTGCGGTCCTTGGGTTGAGTAACAAAACTTCAATGGCACCAGTTGTTGTCCATGCTCTGGGGTCCAAACCCTCTGGTCCTCTCGCGAGACGACTTCGGTCCATTCCAAACCTAGACCTGCACCCATCTCCAACATGGCGGCATCAATGTCGGGGACCAGGTGTCCGATATGGAACATGCGATTTGTGTAGTCGTACACGGCTGCCTCCGGATTAAGTATTGATGGGAAAAATTTCCGATGATTGCGTGAGGGTATCGTCCTATTGTCGCTGAGCCCGGTAGGACTCCAGATCAAAATAGTCACGCCACAAACTCACTCGATCACCACGGACTTCGAAAACGGCTGCGATCGGGATTTCAATCCACTTGTTATCAACGAGGAACCGGTCGGTGCGTTCATTCATCACAGTATTGCCCGATGCCACTTGTCGGTGAACTACCCACTCCACTTGCGCGGCGGCTTCACTGACGCCGGCGGAGAGCACACGTCGAACACCCTCGGAGCCGAATACTTTTCCGATCGGCACATTGTCGTATTCGATGTCGTCGGTGACAAGGGCTGCTACCGCATCAAGATCACGTGCCTCACATGCCCGAATAAGTGCGGTGACAACCTCTTCCGGTGTCATTAACTTGTGCGGCGATGAACACGGATAGGCAGTCCGGTGAGTCCACGCAGTGCGTAACTCGGGCCGTAAGTCAATGCATCTCGATCAACAACTTCAAGTGCGGTGACATTATTGGCCAGCGCGCGCAGAGCTGATGAGGACTCGATTCGAGCAAGGCCAGATCCAACACACACGTGAATACCGTGTCCAAAGGCGAGATGCTCTTTTACGTTTTCACGCAGTGGATCAAAGACATCAGGGTTAGTAAATGTTGCATCATCTCGATTAGCGGAAGAGTAGGAAAGGAAAAGAGTGCTTCCTTTGGGAATCACGGTTCCGCCAAGTTCGGTGTCACACGTGGTCACGCGAAACAGACCCATTACAGGTGAAGCAAGTCGGATTCCTTCTTCGA
Source organism: Candidatus Nanopelagicales bacterium (assembly GCA_044336805.1). GTDB lineage: Bacteria > Actinomycetota > Actinomycetes > S36-B12 > S36-B12 > UBA4592. The sequence continues at coordinate 6,162 of JBIIOS010000096.1, read as the reverse complement.
CGACACCACGACGAAACACTTCGTCATCACGCAACCGGTCCCACACATCTGGCTCAACAACTCTCAGTTCATCGATATACAACAAAATGTCAGCTAGCGAACGGATTGTTGTTTCGTTGCCAGCAACAATCAACTCACGAATCAGCCACACCAACTCCTGATTGGTAAGTGGTGTTTCACCCTCTTCGGCTTTCACCAGGGTTGACAACAAATCATCTTGCGGATTTGCGCGACGTTCATCGAGAATCTCGCAGATCACCTGCTGGAATTCCAAGATGTCGCGCTCAACTTCAAGCCAGCGTTCGGCCGTGAGTTTTCCACCCATTGAAGCATTTGATGAGTCCGACCACCGGCGCAGATCAGCACGGTAACGATCATCGATTCCTAGAATTCGCATAATCGCCCACACGGGTAAAGGAATCGTGATTTGTTCCATGCCGTCAACGATCTCGTTGTCCGGCAGCGCAGCGGCCAACTGATCGGCTACCTCGTCAACGAGTGGTTCCATCCAGGCAAGTGCCCGAACAGTGAATGCCCGGTTGACCATCTTGCGGTAGCGCGTGTGATTGGGTGGGTCGTTTGTTCCCAGTGCCGGGGTGTACGGGTACCCCTGGGCTCGAATTGATTCGATTTCTTCGACCACCTCGGCGGGTGGTTCGGTGCGCCGGGCGGGTGGCAAAACATTGGAAAAGCGAACGGGGTCCATCAGCGCCTCGCGAACCAGCGCCCACGTGGTGACGAAGAACAGGCCGGGCTGATCGGGGATTTCGTAAACCGGTGCATCGGCCCGCAGCATGGCATAGGTGGGGAAGGGATTTTGGTAGAAATCTTCCGAGTGTGGATTAACCTGCGGCAGTGTGTCGGTCATCCGAGCAGAGTAGAGGAAACACGGGTCTGAGGCAATGGATCTACTGGCCATCACAGTTTTCCTGGCGCTGATACCGTCCGACCATGACTCAAGCGCAGGAAGCCCACGGCATTGAGCCCACCCAAGTAAATGTGCCACGCGAGGTGATCGCCGATCTCCGCGATCGACTCAAAAAAACCCGTTGGTTCGACGGAATTCAAGGTGCCGGTTGGGAGTACGGCACCGACATCACCTACCTGCGCGAGCTCTGCGATTACTGGGTATCGGACTTTGATTGGTACACGGTCCAGGACAAATTCAATTCATTTGATCAGATTGTCACGACAATTGATGACCAACGTCTGCACGCATTTCACCAACGCTCCCCACGCCCCGACGCAACCCCCTTACTTCTCGTCCATGGCTGGCCCGGATCTGTCATTGAGTTCATCGATGTAATCGGTCCGCTCAGCGATCCTGATAGTTACGGTGCGCCGGGTGCGCCTGCATTCCACGTTGTGTGTCCTTCTATTCCCGGCTACGGATTTTCCGGACCCACGCATGCACGCGGCTGGGATGTCCGGCGGATCTCTGGTGCAATGGATGTGTTGATGCAGCGTCTGGGTTACCCGCAGTACGCGGGTGCCGGCGGCGACTGGGGCTCAAACATTCTCACTGACCTCGCTCGCTCAGAGCGTGCAACTTCACTCACCGCACTTCATTTAACGATGCCCACCGGGCTTCCACCCAAGCCTGGAGAAGTGGAGGAACTCAACGAATTCGAACAAGCCTCGCTTGCTCACTGGGACCACGCGGTTGCCACCGGTCGGGTTAATCACGTGAACACCAATACATTTCGGCCCCACACAATGGCGGTCGCGGTAAACGACTCTCCCGCCGGCCTACTGTGCTGGATGGTGGACATGTGTCGCTCATTCACCGTCTACGAAGGTGACGTTGAAACAGCTTTAACGCGAGACCAGCTACTCGCTAATGCCACGATTTATTGGGCGACGGGAACCATCAGTTCAGCAATGCGGCTCTACTTCGAATGGGCGAAGCAGAAAGCATCTCAACCTAATCCTCCATATGTCACCGTGCCCGTTTCAGTGTCAATTTTCCCCACCGACATTAGGCGTTGGCCTCGCTCATGGGCCGAGCGTTCACTCAATATTGTTGACTGGGAAGTACTCGACGCTGGTGGACACTTTGGTTCATGGGAGCAACCAGAAATGTTTATCAACGCGGTCCGCCGCGCCCTTTAACTCCTGGCGTGCTCTTGATTCACGAATCGATTGTGAGTTGGCCTAAACACGGCTGGCAAGAACAACTGCGATTATCAACATGATTACGCCACCAATTCGATAGACCATGGTCATTGACGGTCTGTTGTACCAGCGCGCGTCACCATCGTTTGGTTCCCGTGCGAACAATCCGATGAGGGCGAGCACAAAACCTGGTACCGCCATCCAAAGAAAGGACATTTGTGCAAAGTCAGGAACATCACCTAAGAGATTGCTCAAGATTGCAGTAACAATCAAACCGAACGCAAGGATGGCAGCAAATAAGGGCACACCTTCAGGGATCACCTGCCACAATGCCGGGAAATTCTTGAAACGATGCGCGAGCATCGAAAGCAATGAAGGCAGCAGGAATAACAGGGCTGCAACCCATAACTGCCACACATTGCCAACGAAGGCCGCGGAGATAAACAAGAATGCCCCGGTACGCACTAGGGTCGATGAAACCTGTTGGGTGGTGCCCGGCTCCGGGACATCGGTAGGTGACAGCGCAAACATTCGCGCCGGAACCTTGCGGGCCGCGGCCTGCTCGAGCAGAACTTTCGCAACCAAAGCAATCAGCGCAACCAATCCAAGAAGTCTCGCTTGATCAGCAATCGGGAAGTCAATGGCACCTAAATCGGGTAGCGCCGAAACTATGACAATGGTGATCCAGGCGCCGATCAGTGGAACCACAACTAGATCGGTGAGACGCTCCCACGAGGCATCTGGCCCCGTTGCCCAACGGCGACGGATATCGCGGAAACTCCCGGCGATCAACCCCGGGCCCACCATGATCAAACCCACACCGATCAAGGTGCGCACGCTGGATGCATTGACGATTCCGCCGGCTACCGCTACCGACACGGCAAATGCAAGCGCTCCGATCAACCCAGCAAACGCATCAAGGACACCAATTACGAGAAGAGGGATCATCAGTGCAAGGATCGCCGGCTCCGCCCGCCCACCGACACTAATGGCGGCGAAAATGCCCAGCAGCAACGCTGCCAACGGCAAGATCAGACTGAACCCTCCGGCGAAAGCACGGACTGGCGCCGCATCGTTCAAGGTTCGACTCAGTAGTGGGCTGAATTTGGCCACCGAGCCACCTACCCCGGCAAGTGCTAGAACCGCGGCCGATCGTACCGGCAAATCCGGCGCATCGAATTCATCTATATCGTCGATTCGACTGCGAACGGCGATGTCGACGCCTTCTCCACTTGGACCTTTGCTAACACCTGCAACGTCAATCGGACGTCCGCTCCCGCCACCAATGCCTGCTCCGACCCCTGCGACCGTCGCGATAGTCAGGGCCGCAACAGAAATTGCGGCAACCGCAGCTGGTGCATCAAGTGGCACCACCGCTGGGTATGCAGGAACTTTGGGATTACTTGAAATTACAGGTATCGCCAACCCCTTAGTGGAAACATCCGAGGTGACCGCAGACAACGTGCCATCCTCTGAAATTGAAATACCTGTTGCGAGTTCGGTTGCTGCTCCGCTTACATCAACCGCCTGCAGAACAACAGTGTGTTCGCCCGGTGGTAGGTCACTCGGCAAGGTCGCAGACATCGACAAGTTGCCGTCCGCATCAGCGGTAGCCTCACCGATAACTTGCGGGGAAGAAAACACCAACAGAATGGCGCGACTCCCCGGTAGCAAACCACTTGCCGTTGCGTTAACCGATGAGCCACTGACCTCAGCACCGATTTCGGCAGCAATATCGAGGGACAAAGTGGCTGTAACTGCGTTTTCTACTTCAACACCAACTTCTTCCGCAGTAGCCGCGCCTTCCTCATCCTCCGTAAACGCGCCTTCCTCATCCTCCGTAAACGCGTCTTCCTTATCCTCCGTAAACGCGTCTTCCTCATCCTCCGTAAACGCGTCTTCCTCATCCTCCGTAAACGCGTCTTCCTCATCCTCCGTAAACGCGTCTTCCTCATCCTCCGTAAACGCGTCTTCCTCTTCCTCGGTAAGCGCCTCTTCCTCTTCCTCGGTAAGCGCCTCTTCCTCTTCCTCGGTAAGCGCCTCTTCCCTATCGTCGGCCGGAGCATCTTCCGATTCGTCGGCCGGAGCATCTTCCGATTCGTCGGCCGGAGCATCTTCCGTTTCGTCGGCCGGAGCATCTTCCGTTTCGTCCTCGGCAACGATTGACATTGCCTGAACTGGCAGGCCCAGGGCAACAGCGGTCCACCCGCCGACGAGAAGCACGGCCAAGGCGAGATGGAGCAGAATTGCCGAACGATTACGGCCTACGACACTAAGTCGATAATGTCGATAATGTCGATAATGCTGCATGATGGCTCCAAGTGAATTGACCTAGGTGAAACCCTAGTTTACAGATAAATGACGTTCGCGGTTACAAGTTCAACCTTATTTTGTCCAACGGCTGTCCCAGCATCAAAATCGAAGTACTTCGACCTCGCCTCTCACCGTAGTTGTTAACTTGATTCTGCTGGAAGAGAAATTCACTCAGCGGGTGTGAACACCAAGACAATCTGAGAACGAATTTTTCACTTCCACAGTCCAAAATGCGTGTTAATATCCAAGGATGAATTTCAAATCCGTGACCGCACGAGCCGCCCTTGTAGCGGTAATGGCCCTAGTCCTCACCGCATGCGGCTCCAACTCCAAAGAGTCAGCGGATCAGGCTGTAATCGGTAACAGTGATACCGTCGAATTCGCCGACGGCTATCCCCTACCAAATTGCACCGGACAAGACTCGAGTTCGTGCACCTATGGAGGATTCAACCCGGAAGTCGATGGCTTCAGCTTCGCGAACTGGGGATCAGAAGCTGGTGCATTGGGTGCAAGTGACCTAATCGCCTTATTTGGTCGAAAAAATGTCTGCGCGAGTGGCTCGGGCGACAATTGCGTGCTCTATCCAGCAGCCCAGCAGTGGGTCGAGCAAGTCAACGAGGGAATGTCCGGCGGGCGCTGCGAAGGAATAGCAGCCACTGCGGAGTTGATTTATGGTGGCTACTTAGAACCTTCGGACTTCGACCCTAATGCAACCTCGACATTCGACTTAACCAAAGACAACCCCGCCGTTTCCAACACCATTGAATACTTCTGGGCCACACAGATGGTCGCACCGGTTCAAAATGCATATCAGGGCTCCCAAAAATTACAACCGTCACAGATCGCAGATGAACTTGCTAAAGGACTTTTAAACGAGGCTGGCTACACCTTGGGTATTTACTCTGATCTTGGTGGTCACGCGCTCAACCCCTTCGCGGTCACCAATGAAGGTGACTCGATTGCGATCCATGTCTACGACAACAACTACCCGGGCACCGTGCAGCGCGTCATGATCGATCCTGATTTAGAGACGTGGTCTTATGCCGCTGGAACGACCAATCCCGCAGAGCAGACCACCGGCTGGGAGGGTGGCCAAGGCACGATCGAGCTAACCCCCATGGATGTTCGCTTGGGGACCCCCTTCCCTGCCCCCTTTAAGGACAGCAAGCGCGGCGGAAAAACTTCTCAGTTAATGCTCACGTCACCTGATCCGAGTGCGAAATTAGGGATATCACTCACGATTGATGGAACTGAGTACAACACTGGCGATCCCGATGCCAAATTGCGCTTGCCACCAGTGGGCGTCGTTGTCCGAACGGTACGTAGCGCTGAAGGCGTGATGGATGGCAATTGGACGATAGTAACTGTCGATCGCGAACAGGTGGGAGATTTCGAGGCGACCATTGCACTACAAGGACAACCGACTGAGTCGGTTCCAGTGACCATGTCAATCGATGATCCGGGCAGCCCACGAGTTACCACGCGTGCATTTGCTGATTCAAGTGATGCCGAGGCGGTCTCCTTCGAAGTCGCCCGCGACGGAGCGGTCAACGTAAGCGCTGCCCCCGAAGCTAATGCGACCGTGAACGTAGCCAACGGACTCAACGGTGCCAACTTTGAACTCTTCGAAGGGGTCAGCATGCGCGTTGATTCCCTCGATGATGATGGCGTTTCGGAGGTCGCTTACATTGACGATGAAACTGGCGACTTTCTCGGGGAATTCGATCTCAGTGA
>JBIIOS010000094.1:0-7377 GCA_044336805.1 Candidatus Nanopelagicales bacterium | reverse complement strand
GCCAACAGAGTCCGCTGCGGCAGACCTAGGAGTGGCGGCAGCAGCCGCGGCAGGGACACCCGTGGAGGTACCGCCTCTGACGATCGGCTACGTGAAATATGTGGGTGACAATTTTGAGGCCGCTCGTGAGGAAGTTGCGAGCAAGCAGGCAGCGGAAGCGCTCGGATGGACTTTCGTCACCTGCGATGGACAAGGCGTTCCCGCAACCATGGCCAAGTGTGCCAAGGATCTGGTGAACCAGAACGTTGACGTGCTCATGACCAATGCCTTCCCGCAGTCCTACTTCACCGAGGCACTTGATATTGCTGACAAGAAGGGCATCCCGGTCATCAGCGTTGGCGGCGACCCCGGCCCGCAGGATCGTCTCGATGGCGCCTACTACCCCGATGAATCAGCAATGGGTGGAGCCCTCGCTGACTGGATGGTAGAGAAGCTTGGCGCCGACAGCGCTGCCGAGATCATCGTGCAAAATTTCCCGGCGCAGTTCATTGTTGCTCGCAACGAGGCAATGCTTGCGAAGATTGCCGAAACCACCATCACCGTTGGCGGCGAATTCGATGCTGACCCGGCAAACCTCGTTGCAGGAACACAGGAACAGATCTCGTCGTTCCTGAACTCGACTCCTGACGCCAAGGCATTTTGGGTCCCGTTCTCGTCGTCTGACGCAGGAGCCGCGAAAGCCATTGAGACCAAGTTCCCGGGAAAGACGTTCCCCGATCGCCCGCTGCTGCTCGGGGTGTACGCAAGCTTGCCCACCCTGGATCTCATCCGTCAGGGCAAACTTGATGCTTCAGTCGAGAACGCTCTCGGGTGGGCCTCATGGGTTGCGATGGATCAGATTGCTCAGAATGCGGCACGTGGCATGACCATTGCCAAGACGACCCCTTCATACGGAGCGGACCTCGACTGGGATAAGCCCACGGTCGTCACGAAGGACAACTTGCCGCCCGAGGGTGAGCTCCTTGCCCCTCCCATTGACTACGTGAGCTTCTTCACCTCGAAGTGGAACAACGAATTCACCAACCTCAACTAAACCAACCTCAACAAAGAGACATGGTTTCACATCGGCCCTACCGGCTTCCCGCTAAAAGGGCCAATAAGGATAGGTTTTTGGCGGAACGTCAGGGCAGATACCAGGTCCGCACTCGAAAATTACTGAAATTAGATCAAGCGCAACGACTCCCATGACAAAGATTAAAGCGATCAAGAGAAGCAAGCCGGTAGGCCGTCCAAGAATCGTCCGGTGGGGGCGAGCTAAATCAAATTGTCGTTCCCACAAAAGCATCAACACCACGCCAACCCCCGCGACAATGGAAATAATCAATGACCAGCTGTTGACGTGAAGTCCTAAAACAACAGGTCCATACCCGGCCGGACCAACTTCTTGCGCGATGCGAACCATCATGTCTATCGAAACGGTCCCGAGGAACATGGCGCCCGCGAGACTGATTCCGTAGTGGCTGGGCCGAATCCCGAATCTGAGGTTAAGCGCCGGCCCGAGGGCGAGCGTGAAGTAGCCCAATCGCTCTAGATTGCAGTGTGAGCATGGAAGCTCCCCACTTACGACCTGTGCGACCATGGCCGCCAACACCACCAACAGCGGTATAACCAGTCCTACGTAGTTCAACCCCCGGGCGAGACCTATTGCGCGAGTGTCGGAGAGCATTTGGAAACTCACGCTGTCGCGAAGTAGTGCAGTAAATTCTCGGCTCGTAGTTCTATCAACCGTGGCTGATTCCGAAGTGGGCTTTGAAGGTTCGTTCACCATGGCCAGTTCACCATGGCCAGTTCACATGGTAGGAGTGGCTGAAGTAGAGGCCAACACAGACAAATTGCAAAACGACAGCCAGTGCGATTGCTGGCTTGCGTCTTCCGGTCCAGATCAAGGCGAAGGTTACAAGAAAAGCAAGCACGACGAGTGCAAACATCCAGTACCCCCAGACTCAGCTTGGAACTTCACTGTTAATAGTTTATTGGGGATATGGAGAATAATTCATTCTCTTTGCCAATCCCAAACCCTGGGTTAAGAGGCTATTTTCCCTGAGTGTTGTTTACATAACTGCGCCGGCAATGTGCCATCAATTGTGAAGGAACGGCAGCGACTACCTAAAAAAGTGAGCACCCCTGCAGCAGTATTGATGCTGGCCACCGATCCAGCGCGGCATAATATTGATGTTATTGCGCGTTATTCGTTGGCTCGGTGCAGAATTAGTCCGCAGGCGGCGACACGGGATGATTAATTTTGATGGAGGCTGGGTTCATGGAGGTTGGGTTCATGGGGCGGGAGTCGTGATATGACCGGAGGGCGGTTGCTGATCAGGCGGATACTGATCGGTCTTGCCGTAACGGCGTACACGCTGTTCGTCGTGGGAAGTCTCGCTTACAGCTACCTTCTAATGGAGCGTACGGTCAACATGGCCACAGGTCCGATAACCAGTTATTCAAACGACGTGGGTCGGAAACTCGATACTTGGCTGAAAGATAACGGAGTCTCATCCAATTTGATCGTTCGGGAAAATAGCCTGAGTGTGATTGAAGAGGTGAACGCATTCGGCGAATTTTTGCAAGATCCGGATGATTTAAATCTCGGTTTCGTAGCCCAGGGCGTTGACGCTAGTCGGTATCCGGACGTAGTCAGCTTAGGGTCAATCGCGTCACTACCTCTGCTGATTTTCGCGCGGTCAGAACTCGACATTGGTGACCTTGCCGGGAAAAAGGTGTCCATTGGTGTGCCGGGGAGTGACGTAAACCACCTCATGACTCAGATCATTGATTCCTATGGATTTACCTCAGATCTCGAGGTCCGTAGCGACCCGACTGATGTGGGTGTAGAGCAGCTTCTCTCGGGCGATGTTGATGCAGTGGCGATACTCGACTCGCTCAGAGCACCAATCATCGCGGAGCTGGCTGGAAATCCAGATTTAAAAATTGTCAATCTAGCCCGTAATGCCGCGTTAGCATTTGAAATTGGCTATATTCAACCGGCAACAATTCCAGCGTCTTTTATCGACCTGGCTAAACGTCTTCCGGCTGAACCTGTTTCGACCGTGGCTGTTGATCTCACCGTCATTGCAAATAAATATCTTGACGAGCCCAACGTTTTATTGATCGCGGAACAACTAACTCAGCTTGACTCGCGGATGCGACTCCCAAGTGATGTCAAGAGCTATCCCAATACAGAAGGTTCTCAGTTTCCCATCAGTGCAGTTGCCCGTGAGTACTACATCAATGGGATTCCACTTCTTTACAAGATTTTCCCCGATTCCCTTATCGCTTGGTTGTGGATACCACTAGCCAGAGTTGTCACAGTTACATTTTTCATATGGGCTGCGCTTCGTTACGTCTTCCCGTTTATTTTGAACCTGACTAACCCGTCTGGTATATCGAGGCGTGCATTAGCTCGTCTTGAGCGCAGACAGCGTGAAGGAAAACCACTTAGCCGGCGACAGACTCAACATCTAAAGCGTGTGGTCGCAGCGATTGAAGTTCGGAAGGTAGACCCTGATCAAGAGACGATGGAACGCGCGCTTTCGTTGCTTGGGCAAACAGATTCAGTTGTCCCTTAGCTTTTGATTGGCGCTAGCAGCCTTCCAAATTGCACCCTCAGAGTCCCATGAGGATTATGTACAACTGAATCGCACCAACGCCCGCGGCGACAATTCCCGCAATCACTATGGCGGCCGTAGCTAGCCCAGCACCCTCCGTGGATGCCAATTTTGCGCTCGCGCGTGCCCTGATACCCAGGATGACGGCGAGGACAGGAACGCTGAGCGAGAGAAGTCCGATCAAGATTACGACAATAACCGAGATGATTTTGATCCACAGCGGATTGGCTGGCTCATAGGTGACCATTGCGGCGAAAAACGAGGCGGTGAACTCAATGAAGAGCAAGATTGGGGCAAGGATGACGCTCGCCAAAGCCAGTATGAAAGAGGTAACAGGACGCTTCATGTCATTTGCCTCGGAAGGGTTTCATGCTGCACATGATAGTACTAGACCGCGACTCATAGGAGGCATTTTTTCGTGTTAAAATCATGGTCGTCTGCTGACATTGAGAGCTTTGGTCTGAAAGAAAACTTAGTAATGGTCTGAACAAAAAAAAGTTAGGTGAACTTATGTCCACTCTTCGGAAGACGCTGATCGGCATCGTGGCGGTTTTCGTGGCATTCATCCTGATTATTGTTGTTTTTCTTGTAAAAAATACTGTGCAGTCGTATTTATTCCAATCGAGCTTGGATCCGTTTTACGCCTCCCCCGAGGAGTTCAGTGAGATCCCTGGGACGCTGGTTCGTTTTGAACCTCTCGGTGTCGAGGTCGCCAATGCTCAGGCGTACCGCATGCTTTACGTGACGGAAGACTCGCAGGGAAAACCCGCCGTGGCCGCAGGAATGGCATTCATTCCCGATAAGAAGTCAGTGACTCCCCGGCCCGTGGTCGCTTATATTGCTGGAACTACCGGTCAGGGTGATGAGTGTGCTCCGTCTCGCTCAGCCGATCCGATCGATGGTGTAAAAAACTTTCTTCCCGAAGCAATCGCCCAAGGGTGGGCCGTGGTCGCTCCTGACGAATATGGTGTGGGGACTGAGGGGATACAGCTTTATTTGATCAAAGAACAGGAAGTTCGTGACACGGTCAATAGCATTCGCGCGCTCCAATCCATCCCAGGAGCATCTGCGGGAAATGACTTCGCTGTTTACGGATTTTCACAGGGTGGGCATACCGCTTTGTGGACCGGTCACCTCGGTGAGCAGTTTGCCCCTGAGCTAAATCTTGTAGGAGTCGCCGCTGTGGCTCCAGCCGCAAACTTGACCGCAATCGTGGAACGTCAGTGGGATGAGGTTGCGGGCTGGGGTATCGGAGCCGACGTTGTTCGGTCATGGCAAGTTCTCTACCCGAATCTCTTTGATGGATTGCTTAATAACGCGGCGCGTAATAACTACCAACGACTCGCTCAAGAATGCACCTTCGGCTCTTTCGTCGAAGGTGTAATTCGCCATGACTTATTTAAGCAAGATTTTTTCAGTGAGAATCCGGTGAAAGATCTACGCGTGTCCCAAATACTCATCGATCAGACACCAACGCCGTATCCGGCAGACTTGCCGCTCATGCTGGTTCAAGGGACAGCTGATCAAATAGTTTTAGCCGGTCCCAATGCCGACCTGCAGGAGGCTTGGTGCGCCGCTGGTTCTACCATCAATGGTCTTTGGCTCGGGGGAGTTGACCATATCAAAATTAATGGGATGGCCGGGCCCAGTGTGGCAGGGTGGATTGCGGATCGATTTGCTGGTCGTATCGCACCGAATAGCTGTGACGTTCCGCCGCCGAGGAGTTTGATTACCGTTCAGTAGATAGACAGTTCAGGTTGAAAACCCAACTGGCTGGAATCGCTGCCTTCAACTATTTCAACACCCAATTTATATGAACACCCAACAAAAGCTATGGGGCGACCAACGGTCGCCCCATAGCTTTTGTACAACGTGAACTACTCTTGAATTCGGTTATTCCAACGAGTGGGACCCATTTTTGACGGCAACAGCGCAAAGATCAACGTGACGATAAACCCAACGATCGGGACGAGCAAGATCCAGGTCCACCATCCGGAGCGATCTGTGTCGTGAAGGCGCCGAATCCAGAGCGACAAACCTGGTAGGAAAAGTGCCAGCGAAGTGATTACACCGACCGGGCCGAAACCACCTGTCGACATATCAGCGGAAAATGCGGCAGTGTCGATAATGCTGGCCACGATGGCAACAATCACGGCGAAGAGAGTCCACCACCAGTATTCAGATCGGGTGGACCTTGCGTTCCAGACAACGTAGCCTCGGAAGCCTTTCTTGATTGCCGAGACAAAGCCAGTCTTGGATGGTTCTGTGTATTCGGTTATTTCTATTTCTTCCATTGACATGTGGAACCTCTCGGTGTGGTAGAGAATTGTTCTAAGGTTATTGGGTTTGGGGAGTGGCAGCAAGGGCTTTTGGGTAAGTTATCGAGATTTAACGGGGTTGGCGAGGGAGTAAAGAATGATTGTCGGCAATGCGTAGACGTCAGGCTATTGCTTCCGCAATTTTACTTGCCCTGACTTTGGGCGCTGGCGTAAATTCGGTGGGCAGTCCAGTCGTTGCGCTCGGTGCATCAGATATCCGCCTATCGGCGTTGAGTGTAAATCAGGGATCAAGCCTTGGGGTGAGAATTAATCGTCTGCAATCTGCGCAGCGGTGTGTGCTCCGATTAGTCGGACTCCAATCATCCAAACCAAAAACTGTGAAAGTGAAGAATTCATCGGTTAAGGCCTCACTGTCAACAACAGGATTGCCGGTTGGTGAATATGTTGTGCGAGCTCGTTGCGGCAAAGGGGTAAGAGCAAGTTCGTCGAAATTCAGCGTTATTGCGCAGGGTGCTCCTACATCAGCCACCTGTGAAGTGGTGGAATCAGGGTTTTCGGCGAGCGCTAATTACTCCACTTCCTACGGTGCCGTGCTGACAAACAGTTCCCCGGTCCTCACCGCAAATAACGTGAGACTTTCTATAACTTTCAAAGATGCTTCAGGTACTACGTTGTCCACGGTTTCCGACAACGCTACGAACATCAACCCCGGTGAAAAAATCGTTGTGGGTATGGCTTACAGCGCGAGGCATCTCAATGTTGCTTCGATGGCAATTTCAACACTGTGTGATTCCACCAGTGATCTAGCCCCTGCACAACTGAGTGGAACGACACAAACGATCGGTGTCGCCAACAGCTGGAGATTCCCAACCACTATTAGCGGTCAGTTCACCAACACAACCGGATTCATAATCGGTACTAGTTCCCGGATAGATTACATAAGCCGTAATGCCTCAGGCCAGATCACAGCCGGCGGTCGCCTAACTCAATCTCCCGCGGTGCCCGCGGGTGCCGTAGGAACGTGGATAACCGAAGATTCAGTTCTTCCACAAGATATTTCGTCCGCCGACTGGGTTCTCTCTCCGAGCCAGAACTAGTTTTTCGGCTAGCTCACTGCTACTCGACCAGGTTTACAAAGATCACAGATCGTCTCGTCTTGTCCAAAAAGTTTACGAGCTCGCGGGTCTGGCGCCGAACCATCTCAAGTTTGGGCAGAGTGAGATCCAGCCACCACTGATCGCTGGCAATTTCATTGAGAAGTGATTCATGTTCCGTGACTGCAGGAATAGCGGTCTGCAGTAGTAGCCCCGCTGCGATCTCTTGCACCCGCGCTCGTAACAAATCAATTGTGTCGGTGTCGTTTTCCAGTCGAGCGAGTTGCAAGCGGAGCAGTAACAGGTCGAAACGCTTGGCGACCTCATTTGTGTCACGAAAAGCGGAAGGCAGATCGGCCAAGCGACCGGCAACCTCACGAGAAATTTCTGGTGTCACCT
>JBIIOS010000093.1:0-7463 GCA_044336805.1 Candidatus Nanopelagicales bacterium | reverse complement strand
ATAGTGGCGGTTGAGACAACAACTGTGCCTCCACCTTCGCTTAATGCGTGAGCGGCAGCAGGAACCAGGTAGCCGAGAGACTTCCCTGTTCCCGTTCCGGCCTGGATAATTCGGTGACCACCCGCGGACAGACCCTCAACAATTGTCGCAACCATCTGTTGCTGTCCTGTGCGCTCCGATCCCTCAAAGGCATCAACTGTCTTTTGCAGTAGATCTTGTGCGTCAATATCAACCGGCACGCAAGATCCCTTGACGCTCAATGTCAGCAGCCAAGGCTGGGGGCACTAGCGCCCTAACGCAACTTCCCAATTCGACATGGTTGATGTGCACGTGCTCGCCTGTCTCGTGGATGCGTGCGAGTAGATCCCCTCGACTGTAGGGAATCGTTACCTCAATTGCCACGAGAGTTTGAGGCAATTCCGAGTCAATTCTTTCTAGTAGTTCATCCAGCCCAGCACCCGTGTGTGCACTGATGACAATCGCATGAGGGAAGGAACCTTGGATTGCGGCGATATCCATTGGGTTTGCGATATCGGATTTGTTAATTGCAATAATTTCACGGATTTCACCAGCTCCAATTTCATTAAGAACCTCACGCACCGCCGAAATCTGCCCGAATGGGTCTTCATCTGATGCATCAACCACGTGGACGATAAGACTGGCTTCCTGCACTTCGGTAAGTGTTGACCGAAAGGCCTCAATGAGAGCGTGAGGCAGGTGGCGGACAAAACCCACAGTGTCTGCGAGGGTGAATTCTTTCCCGCTCGGGGCTTTCATTTTTCGGACAGTGGGATCCAGGGTTGCAAACAGTGCATCTTGTACAAGTACACCGGCTCCGGTCAATGCATTGAGCAGACTAGATTTCCCCGCATTGGTGTATCCGGCCAATGCAACGGTCGCGATCCCTGAGGCTTCTCGGGCGCTGCGTTGGGTTCTGCGGGTGGCCTCTAGTGCCTTGAGTTCGCGGCGCAATTTCGTCATTTGAGCCCTGATTCGACGACGATCGGTTTCAATCTTTGTCTCACCGGGACCTCGCGTGCCTAAGCCACCACCAGCACCGCCAGCGTGACCACCAGCTTGCCGGCTAAGCGACTCACCCCAACCGCGAAGTCGCGGCAACAGGTACTGCATTTGCGCGAGCGAAACTTGAGCTTTTCCCTCACGACTGCGTGCATGCTGCGCAAAAATATCGAGGATCAACCATGTGCGGTCAACCACTTTTACTTTCACGGCACTTTCCAACTGGCGTAGTTGCCCCGGTGTCAATTCACCATCGCACACAACAGTGTCAGCGCCCGTCTCGGCCACGATAAGCGCCAATTCCTTGACTTTTCCTGAACCCAGATAGGTCGCGGTATCGGGTGCATCGCGACGCTGAATCACTCCATCCACAACAACTGATCCTGCGGTTTCCGCGAGTGCTGCCAACTCCCGCAATGAACGCTCTGCCGACTCAACGGTTCCACCGGTCCAAACGCCCGCAAGAACCACCCGTTCAAGCCGGATCTGTCGATATTCGACCTCTGAGATGTCCTGCAACTCAGTAGATAAGGAGGAAACTTTGCGAAGACCGGCCCTCTGTTCGAGTTCAAGACTGACGTCTAGGTCTTGCTCGAGGTCTGATTCATTCACGGGCCTAGTATCGCAGATCACTGCCATAAGACCTACTGTCAAAAATGAACCGGTGAACTCAGGGTCAAAACTAAATTAAAACGCGACCACGGGCCACGAGTTCGGCTGATCCACGCAAAGTGAAACATCCTGTTGAAACGTTTTCACTCACGAGGAGTTCACCTCCTGGAACCTTGACTTTCCAGTCCAGATGTTTTTCATACACCGAGGCACTTCGCCTGGCAGCCCAAGCAACAGCACACGCACCTGTCCCACAGGATTGGGTTTCACCCACCCCACGTTCAAAAACCCGCATGGTTACTTCACCGGGGGCCGTTATCGTCGCGAATTCAACGTTCATTCCCTCAGGAAAGGAATCTATAGGTTCTGCTCTGGGAATCTCACGCAGAATGAGTTGCGATAAAACTGATTGATCCACCCAACACACGGCGTGTGGATTTGGGAAGAACACTCCCACGGATTCAAATGCCTCACCCGTTGCCAAATGAATCCTGGCGGCCAATGAAGGTGAAGGGGCAAAGGCTGGGCCCATCTCGACGGATATTGTCAGATCGGGGTGCAGGTGAACCGCCCGAACTCCCCCACGCGTTGAAATGGTGAATTCTTTTTCTGTCTCAAGTCCATTCGCGACTAGATATCGAGCAAACACACGGGCGCCATTTCCACACATCTCGGCATAACTGCCATCAGCGTTTTGGTGATCCATGAACCATGTTGCATCGCCATGATCAATTCCCGGTAAATCAACGTTTTGGGTCCGAACCGCACCGATTACGCCATCTGCCCCGAGACCCAAACGACGATTGCACAGCGCTTCCACCTGTGCGGGTGAGACTTTTACCGTTGCATCTTCATTGTTGTAAAGAATAAAGTCATTGGCTGTGCCGTGACCTTTAACAAACGCCAATTCAGCCAATAAACTCACCACACCACTCTATTGGGCTTTCGCAATGGCACGTTGATAGGCCGCGCGCACCCGGTCATCAATTTCACTCCACGAATACTTTGGGGGAACTTGCGCATTGTGTTCGAGGATGGTGTGCAGAGAATTTCGATTTATATCCCAATCCTTTATCGCCAATGCCATGCCACTGTCTGAATCACAGACACGACCGTCTGTTCCATCAGCAATAAAGGTTTGTGTACCTGTTCCCCTCCTGGCAACCACGGCGAGTCCGTTGGCCCGCGCCTCCAAAGCCGCTATCCCGAATGACTCTTTAGTCGACGGTTGGATGAATACTTGCGATCGCTCCAGAACCGACTTGAGTTCTGCCGGAGCTAATCGTCCAAGGAATGTCACCGGCAGATGTTCTTGTCGAGCTTTTTTTTCCCACATGACGCGCTCAGGACCGTCACCAACAATATTGAGGTACGCATCAACTCCAAGTTTTTTCACGTCCCTCATGACGTGGAGCAGTGCACCCGTTCGCTTACGCGGTGCAATTCGAAGCACGCTGACAAGTTGGAGGGGCGTAGCCTTCCAATCTGCAACACCCGTACGAGCCCAAAGGCTTGGGTCAATTCCATTGGGTACAACGTCTATGTCAACGCCGAGGGATGCTCTCATGTGATCGGCTGCCACATCACTGACGGCACTCATGGCAACTCGATTCCACTTCAGCCACGCACCGCTGATGCCAAACATTGGACGAGCGATTTGGCCCCACACACTGTGAATGGTTACTAGGGTGGGAAGCCCGAGGTCGTGGGCTGCGCGAGTTGCGCTCCAAGCAAACGGCGACAACACGCCGGCGTGGACGTGAACAACCTCCGGAGGGTTATCGCTCAAGAGCCGCCTTACACCACGGTATGTCCGAGGGTGAAGGGGAAGGTCAAATGGGACCGGGAAACTCAACCGATCTACGGGGAATTCTGTGAATGGTGGTCCCGATGTAGCCGTGATCACCCGCACCTGATCTCCCACCCGGTGTTGGGCGCGCGCCAAACCCAAAACTTGAGTTTCGATCCCGCCCGTTCGGGGCGCAAAGCAATCGCTGATATGGGTGATCCGCACGGAGCCGACCGTACGCCACAATGGGTCCACTATGCGCAACCTGCTCTTCCTACACGCCCATCCCGATGATGAAGCCCTCCTCACGGCCGGAACCATGGCCAAGGCCCACGCAGCGGGGCATCGGGTTCACCTTGTCGTGGCCACCGATGGATCAGCGGGATTAACTTCCAGCGAATATGTGCAAAATCTCGCTTCGCACCGGTCAATGGAACTCGCCCAATCCGCCGAAATTCTGGGTGTTACCAGCATTACCGAACTCAAATACCCCGACTCAGGTTTACACGGTGAGCACATACCTCTCGGCGGATTTGCCGGAGTGGATCCTCAAACAGTGGCCAGGCAGCTTGCCGACCTCGTGATCGAGCTGGAAGTCGACACGCTGGTGGGCTACGACCCATCGGGTGGCTATGGTCACCCGGATCACGTTCATGTGCACAAAGTTGCGCGTGCGGTGCAGCAACTGAGCGCCTGCCACCTTTTTGAAGCAACCCTTCCACGCGAGCCAATCGCTCGCGCCGTCAAGCTCGCCAGCGCCTTGTCCCTTACACCTGCGGATTTTGACCCCGAAACGTTCGCCCACAGTTGGACTCCCAAGGCCGAAATCACTCATCGGGTTAACGTGCGGAAATTTTCCTCCATCAAAAAGGCTTCCATAATGGCGCACTCATCACAGTCAAGTGCCGATGGCACTCTCCGAACTTTGGCGGTACTCAGCAAATTACCCAAACCAATTTTTGATGCACTACTGGGAACTGAGTACTTCGTTAAAGTGAATTAACACCGATTCACCCAGGTGCTCGCGATCCCAAGGGAACCAATGGATACGCGGGTCCTGTCGGAACCAACGTTGTTGTCGCCGGGCAAATTTTTGAGTCGCGTAAATGATTTTCTCACGCATTTCATCCGAACTAATTTCGCCATTCAGGTGAGCCAAAACCTGTGAGTAACCAATTGCCCGTGAGGCTGTAGGTGCATTGCGCAAACCCTGTGATTCAAGTTGCTCCACTTCTGGGACAAAACCAAGGTCAAGCATGTGATCCACGCGCTGCACGATTAAGGCGTCCATACTGACTCGATCAATTTCTAAACCCACGCGAACACTGGGAATTTCCTCAACTGGGTCAGGCAATCGCGAATGGTAAAGCTCACCCGTGATCTCAATGACTTCGAGCGCCCGGACGATTCGGCGACCGTTACCCGGCAGAATATTGCTCGCCGTTAACGGATCCTTTTCAGCCAACAGTTCATGTAATTTCTTGGGGCCATCTTGGTCAAGTAAATTCTCGTATCGCGCCCGAATAATCGGGTCGGTTGCGGGGAAATCGAATTGATCAAGGATTGCTTTGACATAAAGAACACTTCCACCAACCACAATCGGGGTTCGCTGACGCTGGGTAATCTCAGCAATTGCAATGCGCGCTAAGTCGCGAAACTGCACGACATCGGCTCGGTGCGACATTGGCCACACATCAATCATGTGATGCCGGATTCTCCCCAACTCATTCGCCGTTGGCTTCGCGGTACCAATATCCATGCCCGTTACAGCCTGCATTGAGTCAGTTCCTACTAGCTCACCGTCGAGCAACTCCGCGCATTCAATGGCAAGTTTGGTCTTACCTACTGCTGTTGGTCCGACGATAGTAAGGGTTTGGTGTGGGTACATCAATCACTCAATCAAGGTGCAACGAACGTGGGGATTCCCAACATCACGGCGCTTTGCGGTGAAGTTTCAGAAAGATCCCCCGCTCGAGTAGCGCGAACCGAGGTCGCCTCCCCGATTAAGTGATGGGGTGCGGCCGAAGTCACCGTGCCGGTTAAAAAGTCACCGGGTCGCGCAATCAATGACCCAAGGTCAAAGTGTGCAAGACGGCCGTCCGCCGTTCTTCCCGATCTCCTATTGGTATTTCCATCTTTGCGGCCTTCGCTGTGGGCCACCAAGATCTCAACACTCTTATCAACTTGAGCCAGATTCTCTTCCCATGAAATTTGATTGACCAACTTAACTAAACGCTCGTAACGCTCTTGGACAACCTCTTTGTCAATTTGATCTTCCATGATGGCGGCGGGCGTTCCTGGTCGCTTGGAATATTGAAAGGTGTAAGCGCTGGAGAATCGAGCTTTCCGAACAACATCCATCGTTGCCTGAAAATCTTCTTCGCTCTCGCCAGGAAATCCAACAATAATGTCTGTGGTTATTGACGCCTGAGGCATTGCCGCGCGGACACGATCAATAATGCCCAAATACTTTTCCTGACGGTAAGAACGTCGCATCCGCTGCAGCACCGAGTCTGAACCGGACTGCAACGGCATGTGCAAGGTTGGCATGACGTTTTCTGTCTGGGCCATGGCCTCGATAACGTCATCGGTGAAATCACGTGGATGCGGGCTCATAAAACGAACCCGCTCTAGACCAGGAACTTCTCCACAAGCCCGCAATAACTTGCTAAATGCTTGTGGCTCCCCGAGGTCTGAGCCGTATGCATTTACATTTTGTCCTAGGAGGGTTATTTCGACGACTCCGTCAGCGACAAGTACTTCGATTTCAGTCAGAATATCTCCCGCACGACGATCCTTTTCCTTGCCGCGAAGCGCGGGGACTATGCAAAACGTGCAGGTGTTGTTGCAGCCAACGCTAATTGACACCCACGCACTGTAAATAGCGTCCCGCTTGGTGGGAAGCGCCGATGGGAAATCAACAAGGGCTTCCGCAATCTCCACCTGAGACTCTTGCTCAATTCGTGCACGCTCCAACAGCACTGGCAATGAACCCAGGTTGTGGGTACCAAACACAACGTCTACAACCGGGGACTTTCGCAGAATCTCACCCTGGTCCTTTTGCGCCAAACAGCCCCCTACCGCAATTTGCATACCGGGATTCGCAGCTTTGATGGGCACCAAATGGCTTAAATTTCCATAAAGTTTATTGTCGGCATTTTCGCGAACGGCACACGTATTGAAAACAATGAGATCGGCAAGCATGCCTTCCGGCACGGGCGTGTAGCCCTCTGATTCAAGAAGCCCAGTTATGCGCTCAGAGTCGTGGACGTTCATCTGACATCCATATGTGCGTACCTGATAAGTACGTGGCTTATCAGTTGGCAGGCTTTGGATGTCAGGCATAGGACTCAACAGTAATCACGACTGGTCAGGCAGAGCTTTACCCCTAGCCAACTGGAGTCGGTTGAGACCTCTGATCCTTTTCATCGCCCTCATCAAAGAGTTCATCCTCACCTGGCTCAATCTGAACCTTCGGTAAAATTCGGTCTAACCAGCCTGGTAGCCACCAGTTTCCTTTGCCAATAATCGACATGATTGACGGAACGGCTATGAGCCGGATCAGGAATGCATCAATGATGACCGCTGAACCTAAAGCGACACCGAATAACTTGATCGTATTGTCGGGCGTGGGCACGAACGCTAGGAAAACACTCGCCATGATTGCGGCGGCGATTGCGACCACTTTTCCGGAGCCGGCAAGCCCACGGCGCACCGCGGAAGCATTATCTCCCGTGTGATCCCATTCCTCACGCATGCGCGAGACGAGGAAAACCTGGTAGTCCATTGATAGGCCGAACAGAATGGCGAACACCATAATCGGTAGGAATGGGAAAATCGGGCCAGTTCCGGTCACCCCCAGAATCTGACTGAACCATCCCCATTGGAATACAGCAACCGTGATACCTGTTGCAGCAGCGAAACTCAGCAAACTCGTCAATGCTGCGGTGAGTGGGACCACCACAGAGCGGAAAAGAACCATGAGCGCCAAGAAACCCAGAGAAACAACGATCAAAAGGAAGATTGGTAGTGCATCTACCAA
>JBIIOS010000092.1:0-7518 GCA_044336805.1 Candidatus Nanopelagicales bacterium | reverse complement strand
GTGTTGTGTGTTGTTCCGAGTCCGGAGATATAACCGTCAACGGGATTCCTATTGCCGAGGGTTCTTATCTTTACCCCGGAGATGCGCCAAGCGATCAGCAGTTTGATGTTCAGGTGCCAGAGGGAAAACTTTGGTTACTGGGAGATCACCGGTCACAATCCGCAGACTCGCGATCCCACCTAGGGGATCCCGGCGGTGGCTTTGTATTAGAGTCTAAGGTTGTGGGGCAAGCAAGTTTCATTATTTGGCCTCCGGCTCGGTGGCAATGGCTTAATTCGCATTCATTCAAGGAGTTGGTGGACTAGTGGCAGTCTCGGCCCACGACGATTCATCAAAGAGTGACTCGCAGGATCAGGGTCAGGATCAGGATCAGTCGCAGGTAAGCACGAAGAAGAAACCTTCTTTTATTCGTAGCGTGGTCGAATTTGTCGTAATTATCGTCATCGCGCTCGCACTTGCAACGGGAATTCGAACTTTCATCGCGCAGCCTTTTTTCGTGCCCAGCGGTTCCATGGAACAAACCCTTCAGATTGATGACCGTGTTATCGCGGCAAAAATTACCACTGAAATCTCGGGTGTTAAACGAGGTGAAATCATGGTTTTCAAGGACCCAGGGGACTGGCTGCCGCCCATGGAACAAAACAATGATGGTTGGCGGTCCGTAGTGGCAAAGATTTTAACGTTTGTTGGCTTACTCCCCAGCGATTCAGGCGATGACTTAGTTAAACGAGTAATTGGAATTGAGGGTGACCAAGTGGCGTGCTGCAATCAAGCGGGTCAGATTGTTCTCAACGGAGTTCCCTTAGATGAGAGCGCATATGTCAATGGACCCACCGATCAAGTTCTCTTTGACATCACGGTGCCCAAAGATTCCATGTTCGTCATGGGCGATAACCGCGGTAATTCTGCTGACTCGCGTTTTCATCTCGATCAAAACGATGGGGCGATACCAAATGAAAATGCGGTTGGAAGGGTAGTGGCAGTTGTCTGGCCTTTGTCCCGTCTGACGATTGAGACGATTCCTGAAATTTTCGGCAATTCGGCGATTGCTGCGGGCAACGAATTCGGAAAGTGACGAGCGCTATCACTGCAGTGATGCCAAGTTTGCGTTTGGAACGGTCACTACTTCGAGCGGGTCATGTACTGGTCGGTGGAATTGACGAAGTTGGACGTGGACCATTAGCGGGTCCAATCTATGTAGGGCTGGTTGTAATCGACGCCAATACGCCTACTGCGCCCCGTGGAGTGCGCGATTCAAAGGCAACAAAGCCTAACGAGCGCGCCCTACTTTCTCGATCGGTTAAAGACTGGGCGTGGTCAACAACAGCAAGTGTGGATGCGCAGTTCATTGATCGTTTCGGATTGACACAAGCACTTCGAGAGTGCGTCAACATCGCGTATGGAAACGCTCAAATAGCAGGAATGGCTCCATCGGCAATTATTCTTGATGGAACCTATAATTTTTGTGATCCGGACCTTCCACTTTCCGTGGTAATGCGAAAAAAGGCCGATCAAAGTGCATCAAGTGTCGCTGCTGCAAGCATTATTGCGAAAGTGGAACGCGATGAATTCATGTGCGAGCGTTCCATTGAATTTCCTGGTTATGGGTGGGAGCGAAACAGCGGATACGGAACTCGTGAGCATCTGGAAGCCATTAAGCGTTTTGGGCTAACTAAACTCCACCGCACAAGTTTCTGTCACTGACGCGTTATCCACAGCGAGTAATCAGCGCTTCCGCTTGACGTAAAACTTGGTGAGGGTTAGCCCATGAAACCAAAAGACGCCCTCGGCAAATACGGTGAAGAGTTAGCTGCCCGGTACCTGTCGAAAAATGGAATGGTGATTCTGGAGCGAAATTGGCGCTGTGATCTTGGTGAAATTGACGTCATCGCTCGGGATCAAGATGAATTGGTGATCTGTGAAGTAAAAACCCGTCGGTCTGCATTATTCGGTGATCCGATTGAGCACGTCACGCCGAGGAAAGTGAGGCGGATGCGAGGGCTAGCACTTCGTTGGCTGGACACACGATCAGTTAGTCCACGAAATATTCGGTTTGACGTTGTTGGAATCCTTGCACCGATTGTGGGACCCCCAACGATTACCCATATTCGGGGTGTCTGAAGTGGCGTTAGCCCGCTCCTTGGGTGCTGTCGTTTCTGGAGTCTCCGGTCACCTAGTTCAAGTGGAAGTAGATCATTCGAGGGGACTACCGTCCGTGGGACTTGTGGGTTTACCCGATGCATCGGTTATTGAATCCAAGCATCGAGCAAAGACCGCAATCGTAAATTCTGGACTAGTTTGGCCCAAGGGACGAGTAACAATCAGTCTCTCGCCAGCAGAGCTGCGTAAACATGGGGCAGGGCTGGATTTAGCAATAGCCATGGGCATTTTGGGTGCTACGGGGCAGATTGCCCTTGAGCTGATTTGTGACACCGTATTCGTGGCGGAGTTGGGCCTTGACGGTTCATTGAGAAGTGTTCCAGGAGCATTATCCTGTGTTATTGCCGCGGCTCAAGCAGGAAATCATTCGGTAGTTGTCCCTTATGGGAATATTGCCCAATGCAGGATCGTTCCTACCGCTCGTGCGGTTTCATGCTTTGATCTCAATCATGTGATTGCATATTTGCGCGGTGAGAGTGAGCCACTCGAATTGGGACCGACAACAGAGCCAGATTCCACCGAACTTATGGATCTCTCCGATGTTGTGGGACAAGAAGATGCGCGTTGGGCACTTGAAGTTGCGGCGGTGGGCCGACATAACTTCTCCATGATTGGCTCGCCAGGTGTGGGAAAGACTCTGCTTGCTCACCGGATCGCTGGAATTTTGCCGCCTTTGACGGAAAAGGAAACTTTGCAAGCAACGGCAATTCACGCAGTTGCCAGCACCCAAGCGTGTGTGAGCCCGATAACTCGTCCGCCTTTTGAAGCGCCACACCATTCAGCATCCATGGCGGCGCTCGTGGGCAGTGTCCATGGTCACCGTGTTATCCCCGGAGCCTTGACACGTGCCCACCATGGCGTACTTTTCCTTGATGAAGCCCCGGAGTTTTCACGCAATGCACTAGAGGCTTTGCGCCAACCGCTTGAGTCCGGACACATTGCATTGAGTCGATCCTCATGGACTGGACTACTTCCCGCCAGATTTCAACTGATTTTAGCGGCGAATCCGTGCCCGTGTGGAAATGCGCTGAGCGATACTCCCAAGGTGTGCACGTGTGGTTCGCTCGCTCTACGCAAATACACAATGCAAGTATCCGGACCCCTACGCGATCGAATAGACATAAACATCTTGATACCCAGCATCCGCGGGTCAAGTGTCGGTGAGTCCAGCGCAGTTGTTCGCGAGCGTGTCATTGCTGCGCGCCAACTCTCAGCTCGGAGATTCGTTGATTTCCCTTGGTCTACGAATTCGGAAGTTCCGCCCGCATCACTTCGCCTTGATTTTCACCCTGAGTCGGGGGGAGCCGAGTTGCTCAATTCCTATGTGGGTCAAACGGGTGGCTTGAGGGGGAGCCACAGAGTACTTCGTGTCGCATGGAGTCTTGCTGATCTTGCAGGTAACCGCCGACCAACGCGAGAAGATGTTGCACTTGCAATACACCTTCGCAATTCAGAGATGGCGATGGCTTCTTAGTGAAAATAGCGACTGAGTCCGATGCATTTTTAGCTCTTGCACATTTATGTGAGCCGGCCGACGAGAGTATTAACCGAAAGCTTGCATCTGGAGTTTCACCGATTGAAGTATTGGATTTGTTGCTCACCACAGGTTTCCCCAAACGGGATCACGTTGCCTTCGGACATAAATTCGATTCGTTCAATGTGGAGGCAGAGTTAGAGTTCTCGCAAAAAATTGGGGCCCGGATCTTGACACGCGACCAAGAGGGTTGGCCTACCCAGCTGAACTCGCTCGGGGTCGCACAACCTTGGGCCTTGTGGGCAATCGGATCCATTGACTTTCGTGTGGTAGCACTTTCATCGGTGACCATTGTTGGTACTCGAGCGTGCACCCCCTACGGGGCTGGTATCGGAAGTCAATGGGCCGCGGACCTTGGTAAGTGGGGAACAAATGTTTTTTCTGGAGGCGCTATTGGAATTGACTCGCACGCGCACCGGGGCGCACTTTCCGTTGGCGCACCGACGGTAGCTGTTCTGGCAAGTGGTGTTCATACTCGATATCCGGCAAGCCATGAAAATCTATTCGCACAAATCATTGACAACGGCGCAATTGTCAGTGAGTCGCCGCCGAGAGAGGCTGCTCAAAAAAGACGATTCCTCGCGCGCAATCGAATATTGGCGGGACTCACCAAAGCAACGTGTGTGATTGAGGCTACTGATCGCAGCGGTACAAGTTCAACAGCGCGGGAAGCGTTGAGCATGAATCGAATTGTGGCTGGAGTCCCGGGGTCTATTCATTCCCCGACCTCACTCGGCGTAAATACACTCCTGAAACACAAAGATGTTCACGTTGTCACATCGAGCGCCGACCTTCAAGAGCTCGTGAGCGGTTTTAATCCTCTACAGAAGGTCTCCTATGTGGGGGCTGCAGGTGGTCCAAATCTTGACCTAGGCCCGGATTGGCGTGAACTCAGCAAAACCGATTACGAGATTTGGGAGTTATTGCCTAAGCGCGGGGGATTCGGGATTGACATTCTGTGTCAAAAGACCGGTCGATCCCGGCTTGACTTGCTTGCTCGACTCAGCGAATTGCACCTTACGGGATTGGTAACTAGCACTGAGGGTGTTTGGCGAAAACATTCCCAGCCGAACTAAATCCCCTACGCGAATTTAACAGATTTCTTCACGCTCACCGCGAGCCGTTACCCAGATTGCCATGGTTTATTGATCATCATGGTGTCATGAGTAAGGCTGCAGGCGAGCGTGATGTCGAGGTGGAGGAATTTCTCAGTTACCTCCGTGGGGCTCGAGGCCGTAGCGAAAACACGGTGCGTGCTTACCGCAATGACTTGACGCAATTTTTTGACTCGATGCCCGATGTGTCTTCGGTCAAACAAGTGAGTTTGGTTGACCTTCGAGCTTGGCTCGCAGATCTGCATCGAAATGGATGCGCGCGATCAACCATTGCTCGCAAAGCTGCAGCAGCGCGGGCATTCACTTCTTGGGCACTGCAGCGTGGAATCATTGACGTGGATCCAGCACTTCGCCTAGCAAGCCCGTCCGTTCCAAAGTCACTTCCAGCAATATTGACTCAAACCCAAACTTCTGTCTTATTAGACCGTGAAGTTGATTTCACCGATCCGATTCATGTTAGGGACCAGGCCATTTTGGAATTGCTTTACGCAACAGGTATTCGGGTCGCGGAGTTGTGTAGTGCCGACCTGAAGGATCTTGATTCCAATCGCAGGGTAATTAGGGTCGTTGGCAAAGGAAACAAAGAACGCATGGTTCCTTATGGCATTCCTGCGCAGATTGCAATCGATCGATGGTGTGTATTTCGCGCCGACATTGCGATTGGCACAAATTCTCTTTTTGTCGGAGCACGAGGTGCCCGAATTGATCAGAGAGTGGTTCGCACAATGGTGAATCAATCGACAAAGGCAGCTACCGGTCACAGCCTGTCACCGCACGCTCTTCGACATACGGCGGCCACTCACGTCCTCGAGGGCGGTGCTGATATGCGGGTGGTTCAGGAATTCCTCGGTCATGCATCCATGGCCACAACCCAGAGGTACACGCATGTCAGTGTCGAGAGGCTACGGAAGACTTTTGAAACTGCTCACCCGCGATCAGGCTCCGATGCACAACCAAACTCGGTTGGAGCAGCGCCCTCGAACGCCACAGAACCAATGGATTGAGGTAGTGGGGGGTTGGCTCTGCCATAACTTTTAGTCCGAAATGCAAGCACCTGTCGCGGCAATGACCGGAGTTAATGGTGGAAAAGTCCACTATTCCAATTACCGTTCCCGATGAAATGAACTCTCCTGTGTTTACCGTTGCACTGACTGGCTCATATGTCGCCCTCACCGTGGTGACGGAACTATCAACCCAGTGCGACAATTCAATGGAAACCACGGGTTTTCCCGCAATGGAACCGGCGAACACAACGGCCCCCGAACCTACAGCGGTGACCGACTGGCCGTGGTGGGCCGGAAAATCAACCCCCCGATGTCCATGGCCAAATGGAGAAGTAGGTGGGTCAAACACCGAGATAATTGCCGAGGCAGGCACTCCTAGCAGCGGGAGACCCCATTGGGGCTGTTCCCCCGCGGTGACACTCGACAATGAGGTGAGAACAGGGAATATCAAAAATACGGGAAAAACGGGCACCCACGTGGGAACAATCATGTGTTCAGCCTCGCCCAGCACCCCGGCTAACCACTAGGGACCGCCTGGGATTGTGACCTACGGGGCACGTGTTCCCTCGACTGTGGATGCCCGTACACTCGGGGGGCACCCTAGATGAGTAGTTCATCCGAGAATGGCTGGTTACCCAATCTAAAGTGCAAATTCGCGTGACTTAATCCGGTAGTCCGGCCGCGCCTTGAACGGTTCACAGTTCGCTGTGGGTGCAAGGGCGAAGTCACCAGGGGAGTTACACCAGTAATTCCGAACAACCGTGAGTGGCGAAAGCCGCATTATGGGCGCACCGCGCCTGCAAGGAGTACCACAATGGCAACAGTAACAATGCGCCAACTACTCGATAGTGGCGTTCACTTCGGGCACCAAACCCGACGTTGGAATCCCAAAATGAAGCGCTTTATCTTTACCGAGCGCAATGGGATTTACATCATCGATCTGCAGCAGTCACTCTCCTACATTGACAACGCCTACGAGTATGTCAAGCAAACTGTTGCCCACGGCGGAAGCATTATGTTCATTGGCACAAAGAAGCAGGCTCAAGAGGCAATTGCTGACCAAGCCACTCGCGTCGGTATGCCATATGTGAATCACCGTTGGCTCGGTGGCATGCTCACGAACTTCCAAACCGTGCATATGCGTCTACAGCGTCTCAAGGAACTTGAAGTCATTGACTTCGATGACGTCGCAGGATCGAATCTGACCAAAAAGGAACTCCTCGTCCTTCGCCGTGAAAAGATCAAGTTGGAACATGTTCTTGGCGGTATCCGTGACATGGTGAAAATTCCCAGTGCCGTGTGGATTGTTGACACCAATAAGGAACACATCGCTGTTGGAGAAGCACACAAAC
This sequence comes from Candidatus Nanopelagicales bacterium, assembly GCA_044336805.1. Taxonomy (GTDB): domain Bacteria; phylum Actinomycetota; class Actinomycetes; order S36-B12; family S36-B12; genus UBA4592. Next base: position 353 of record JBIIOS010000092.1, on the reverse strand, counting down.
TGAAAATTCCAGTCATCGCGATGCTTGATACCAACTGTGATCCTGATGTTGTCGACTATCCGATTCCTGGGAATGACGACGCCATCCGCGCCGTCGCGCTGCTTACCCGCGTAATTGCCGACGCTGTTGCTGAGGGCCTCATGATCCGTGCTGGTGGAGCTACCTCTGAGGTTGTTGAACCACTAGCCGAATGGGAACGCGAATTGCTCGCAGGTACAGAAGCTGTTGTCGCAGAAGTTCCTGCGGCTGAAGTTGCCACGCCACCAACTGATAAATAAATTTCCGGAATGGGTTAAAAACGCCCACACGATCATTGAGAAAAGGACAATCAAAAACATGTCAAGTATTAGCGC
>JBIIOS010000143.1:0-4548 GCA_044336805.1 Candidatus Nanopelagicales bacterium | reverse complement strand
CAATCTGGACTATCTGCAGATATGAGCCGAAGTGGCGCACAGTTTTGTATTCATGCTCGACCATTCCGCCTGACCCGGGGATCGTGGTTGCCGAGCGCACCCATAGGAACGGGTCGCCGTCAGCGGCTTTCTTGGTGCCATTCGTCAATGTGATTGTCCCACCTGCGGGATCGCTGCTGCCACTTTCACCGTCAGCAGGTTGGTGCTTACCCTCGCAGCGCTTGATTTTTTTAATGATATCGGCGTATGCACGCTTTGCTTGAGTTTCATCCGAGTACACGTAAATTTCCTGGACGGCAGCAACCGCGGCCTGGCCCTTCTCAGACAAGAATTCCATGGCAACAATTTCCTCGCCACCTATGCCTTTTACCTCACCTGACCCTGTGAGATCACATAACCATGGCGCATCGGCGGCCCCAGATGCTGCGCTTAGTACAGCGAACTGGCGCATCATGTTTGTGCCACCAACGAGGGACTTGCCTTCGCTGTTGGTCATCATGTTGGAGTAGGCCTTCGCCACATCCTGGTCGGTAAGGTTTGCTGCGCTAGCTGGTGCCACAGCAGTGATTGTCAATGCACCGCACATTGCGGCAATTGCAATTAAGCGTCGCATGTAACTACTCTCTGGTGATCTAATTCACGAATATACAGTCTCACGGTTTTTCTATGTTCTTAAGACTAAACCTCAAGTGGATCGTTGTGCAAGCATCAGAGCTACCAATCAGCGTGAAGAGTCCTTGCATTAGTAAAACATTGTGGCCGGGGGCGGGATCAAACCGTCGACCTTCCGATTTTCAGTCCGTGTAGGTATCGTCCCTGTGCATCATCGCGACTCACTGTCACTCCTGTTTTCGCGAGGGATCTCTCACTACTTACCAATACATTGCAAAGTGTTCAACTAAGCGGGTGAGAAGTTATAGTTGTCCATGCTGCGAACCGGGATCATCGTAATTGTCAGTTCGGCACTGCTCGGCTCAGGTATCGTCACCGCAGCCCCGACTGTTCCAGAGAGTTTTGCCGCTCCCGCCTCGCCAGAATCCGTCAGCGCATCCATCGCTGGTGACGGAGTTCGGGTTAACTGGAATCATGGTACCTCCGCGAATCCCCCCGTTACGTATTTCGTGGTGCATGGTGGACCCGGCTCGTGCCCAGTAATTGTCGATGCTCGGAAGTCCACCGTCGTGGTACCTGTCGCCTCCGATCAAAAGGTGTTCACACCTGTGGTGCAGGCGGTCAACGACTATGGATTCTCTGACGAGGCGCTTGCGAGCAGTCAGTTGGATGTACGCCGAATTGCTGATCCCGACGTTCGGGGAGTTCAACTTTTGGAGTTCAGTGATTTTCATGGCGCCATTCAGGGCTCGGAGAGCAATGCGGGAGCCGCACGGCTCGCGACCGCATTCCAGCGCGACCGCAAAGCGGTACAGCCCACCTTCACGGTCTCAGCAGGAGACAACATCGGCGGAGCACCTGTCATCTCCACCACCTTCAACGAAGTGCCCACGATCAAGGCTTTGAACCTCATGAAGCTCGACGTCTCCACGTTGGGAAATCATGAGCACGATCGCCCATTGACGCACCTGCGTTCCATGCTCGATCTCTCAACGTTCCGGTGGGTCGCGTCAAACTACGACACACTCACTCCGTTGCAGGGGAAGAAGAATGGCGTCGAGCCTTACGTCATCATCAAGCGTGATGGTGTCTCCGTCGGATTCGTCGGAATGAATACGGAGGACACCCTTGAGGTTGTGCCAGCCGAGAACCTCGCGTACGGGATCCAGGGGCGCAAGTCATTGAACATCGAAGCCTCAGCTCGACCCGTCCAGCGTCAGATAGATGCGGCGAAGCGCGCAGGGGCTGACTTCGTCGTCGCTCTTCTGCATCAGGGATGGCAGGAGAACAAGGGCGGAGTTGCCGAGGGTCGCCTCATCGAGCTGGCCGGTGCACTCACCGGCGCGGCCGTGATCTACGGAGGGCACACCCACCAGCAGTTCGCATCCGTAATCGGCGGATCGTCCGTGGTGGAGGTGCCCAACTCAGGACAGGTGTATTCACGCACCACAGTGTGTGTGAACACGCAGACGGATCGGGTGTGGGGATCCCATCCCTCATTCGTGACGGCAAAGCAACTGGCCGGCCTCACCCCTGACCCTCGCACCGCAGCATTGGTTGCCCGCTACCAGACGTTGCTGGGTGATCGACTCGATCAGGTGGTGGGCTCGATGGACAAGGTGCTACCGCGAGGGGGCAACCCGCCGTTAGAGCGATCAGGAGAAAGTGCTCTGGGTGATCTGATCGCTGAGGCGATCCGCACCAGGTACCAGACGCAGCTCGTGTTCATCACCGGTGGTGGTATCCGTGACTCACTCCCTGCTGCGACGTACATTCCCAAGAACACCAGTCTGCGTCGACCCACAAACTCGAACTCCGGTCCTTTCGACATCACGCTGGGCGATTTGCAATCAGTGATGCCCTTCGACATTAACGTCGCAGTAACGGAGATATCCGGGGAGCAGCTCTGGGTGGCGTTGGAGAACGGCGTGTCTGATTACCCGGGTTCGGGCCGGTTCCCGCAAATATCTGGCTTCCGGTTCAGGTTCGATCCCGATCAGCCGGTGGGGTCGAGGATACTTGAGGTCACACTCGAGGACGGCACGCCGATCGCCCGAGACGGCCGCATCTTCACGGTCTCCACCATCGATTACATAGTGAACGGTGGCGACGGGTACGCGGGTGTGTTCAACCCGACGCGAGCCGTCATCCGTGATCCGTGGCGGGACTCCGTTATCCAACTCTTCGAGCGCGATCGCGATGCGGGCATCGTCACCAAAGGCCCGTCTCTAGATGGTCGAATCTCCCGCTAGGCACAGTCGCCGCCGTCACCACGCTACTTCCCTCCGGTTACTTGTCACCGGGATTACGTACAGTCACCGGGAGTATGCACAGGGTGATCGTGGCCATGAGTCCGTTGCTTCGGCTCTGGAACGAATGGCAACGGGAACTGAAAATTAAAAATGCTTGTGAGAAATTAGTGAGAAATTGAGTCTTGACTCCCAACAGGAGACAGCCATTTTCGCTGATTTGTGAAGGATTTGTGGTGGCCAGGGACGGGATCGAACCGTCGACCTTCCGATTTTCAGTCGGACGCTCGTACCAACTGAGCTACCTGGCCAACAAGTCCGGATCTCTCCGAACTAAGCGACCCCGACCGGGCTCGAACCGGCGACCTCCGCCGTGACAGGGCGGCGCGCTAACCAACTGCGCTACGGGGCCAAACTTGTGATCTCCAGAGTACAGAAACCGTATCCCCAGCGGGGTTCGAACCCGCGTTACCGCCGTGAAAGGGCAGCGTCCTAGGCCACTAGACGATGGGGACCTGGTACAACTCGGAAAGTGTAGGGGAGAGACCTGCGTGAGAGGCAGCCGGCCTCACATGTGATGGTTTACGCGTGAGGGATTACGGGTGGAGGGGGAGAAGTGATTGACGTCCCCTTGGAGCAGTTCGAAGTTTTGGTCAGCGAAGCCTTGGACACTATCCCCGCGGGACTGGCTGAGTTGATGGACAATGTCGCCGTTTTCGTTGAGGAACAGAAGTCGGGGCGACCTGGGTTATTGGGTTTGTATCACGGGGTTCCCCTAACCAAGCGTGGAACGGGGTATTCGGGTTTTTTGCCTGATCGCATAACCATTTACCGCAAGCCGATCCTGCGACAGTGCTCGACGGAGGCGGAAGTTGTGGTTCAAGTGAGAATCACGGTGGTCCACGAGGTGGCGCACCACTTTGGGATCAGTGACGAACGACTACATGAATTGGGTTGGGCGTAGTCCTTTTGATGTTTACTACTTGGTTGCCGCGCGATTAAGTCGATCACGAATCGCTGCGGCTATCCCGCCACCGGCTGGGGGAACAGCGTAAATAACGGGTTCACTGGACTTATCTGCATCACGCAATGATGAATACAGGATTTGAGCGTATTCATTCGCATTCGCGGGGGAAGCAATTCTGTCAAAACCAATGGGTGTTTCGACATCACGCATTGCGATTAAGGCGCCTGGAGATTTTTCGAGAAGTTCACTCGGCGTTGTTAGCTTGAGTTCAGTATTTGGGGCGTAGTGGGATGCAAGGGTGCCGGGCGCTCGCACAACACTTTCACTTTGGGAAAGGTGAATAATTGACTCAATGTCTTCAGCGGTGATTCCACCGTGACGCAGAATGATTGGGTCACTCCCGGTTGCATCGATGATTGTTGATTCAACGCCAACATGTGAACTGCCCCCGTCGAGTGCTACGTCATCTTCTGAGAGGTGTTCACCGAGTTCTTCGATTGCGTGCGCAAGGGTTGTTGGGCTCACACTGCCGAATCTGTTCGCGCTCGGTGCGGCGATACCCACCGAGGGATCATTCTTGTCACGTGCAAGTTCGGCGATGACTTCTTGGAAGACCGGGTGACTCGATACGCGCAGGGCGATTGTCTCCTGGCCTCCGGTGAGGTAGTCACCAGCTCTGGGCAGGCGCTTCACAACGAGGGTCATCGGTCCCGGCCAGAA
>JBIIOS010000090.1:0-7737 GCA_044336805.1 Candidatus Nanopelagicales bacterium | reverse complement strand
TGGACTCGTAGCCCACCCCGACGATCCTCGCTACCAACCACTCTTTGGTACCAACGTGATTACCCCCGTATTTGGTGTCGAAGTTCCCGTCATGGCCCACACCTTGGCTGATCCTGACAAAGGGTCTGGAATTGCGATGGTGTGTACATTCGGTGACCTCGCCGACGTCACCTGGTGGCGCGAGTTACAACTTCCCACCCGCCCAATAGTTGGCTGGGATGGTCGAATCACTTCGGAAACCCCACCGTGGATCACCACTCGCTCGGGTAAAGAACGGTTTGCCGCTATTGCCGGAACAACGAGTTTCACCGCTAAACAACGCATGGTTGAAGTCCTGCGTGAATCCGGCGACATGGTGGGCGAACCGAAAGCAATCACCCACCCCGTTAAGTTTTTTGAAAAGGGTGACAAGCCTCTCGAAATTGTGACCACCCGCCAGTGGTACATCGCCAACGGTGGCCGCGATCCACAACTGCGCGGAGAGCTCCTTGAGCGTGGGCGCGAAATAATCTGGCACCCACCTCACATGTTGGTCCGCTACGAAAACTGGGTTGAGGGACTCAATGGTGACTGGTTGATTTCACGCCAAAGATTCTTCGGCGTCCCCGTCCCTGTTTGGTATGCACTCGACGCAGATGGCAATCCTGACTACGAACAGGTACTCACTCCTAGCGAGGCCGAACTTCCCATTGATCCAAGTAGTGACGTTCCTGCGGGATACAACGAAGAACAACGCAACCAGCCCGGTGGCTTCATGGGTGATCCTGATGTCATGGACACGTGGGCAACAAGTTCACTCACTCCTCAAATCGCTGGCGGTTGGGAACGCGATCCAGATCTGTTCGAGCGGGTGTTTCCCATGGATATGCGCCCACAGGCCCATGAAATTATCCGGACCTGGCTGTTTTCCTCCGTTGTTCGTGCTGACCTGGAGAACAACGAACTGCCGTGGAAACATGCTGCGATCTCCGGTTGGATCCTGGACCCTGATCGCAAGAAGATGAGTAAGTCCAAGGGCAACGTAGTTACCCCCATGGACATGCTCGATGAGTACAGCTCTGATGCGGTTCGCTACTGGGCAGCCTCGGGTCGTCCCGGAACGGATACTGCATTTGACATCGGTCAAATGAAAATCGGTCGCCGACTAGCAATCAAGCTCCTCAACGCCAGCAAGTTTGCGCTCACTCTTTCGGCACTCTCAAGTGATCAGGATCGGACGAGCATTACGACGGCAACGGTTTCTGAGCCAGTTGATCAAGCACTGTTGGCAAAACTTGCCCAAACCGTCGAGAACGCAACAAAAGCTTTTGAGGAATTCAATTACGCGAAAGCACTCGATGCAACCGAGTCATTCTTTTGGGAGTTCACCGATGACTACGTTGAACTCATTAAAGAGCGCGCTTATGGCGAAACAGAGGGTGTGAATACACAAAGTGCCCGGGCAACCCTTCTGGTATCCCTTGACACCCTCCTTCGACTTTTCGCCCCGTTCCTGCCATTCACAACGGAAGAAACCTGGTCGTGGTTTAACAAGGAATCAATTCACACGAGCTCATGGCCAGACAGTGAAGCCCTTCGCGCGCTATCAACCCAAGGTGATGTTGCGGTACTGACAACTGCAACCGAGGCACTCCGGATGATTCGCAAGGCCAAATCAGAAGCCAAGTTGTCGATGCGTGCAGTTGTTGCCAGTGCAGAGTTCACCGGAAGCCCCGCAATGATTGAACACATCAACCTTGTTTCAAAGGACCTTACTGCTGCTGGTTCACTGGAATCAATCTCAACCGTAACCGCGGCAGCGGACGCAATGCTCGCGAGTCAAATAATTCTCGCTGATCAGTAAATTAGGCAGTTTTTTCGCGGGGTGCACGCTTAGGTGCACCGCGAGGAACCAACGTTGGGTTGACGCGCTCGCGCACAACTTCACCGGTGATAACAACCTTCGCTACGTCAGTCCGACTGGGAACCTCATACATCACGTTAAGGAGAACTTCTTCCAAGATTGCCCGCAGTCCTCGAGCACCGGTTCCCCGCAAGAGAGCCAGTTCAGCAATCTCGTCCAATGCCTCAGGTTCAAATTCAAGGTCGACACTGTCAAGTTCGAACAGTTTCTGGTACTGCTTAATAAGTGCATTCTTTGGCTCGACGAGAACGGCGATCAGCGCCTCACGGTCCAGTTTGCTGACTGATGTAAATACGGGAAGGCGCCCGATGAACTCAGGGATCATGCCGAACTTGATTAAGTCCTCGGGCATTACGTGTGAGAACACATCGGCTGAGATGTCTTTAGTTTCCTCGCGCTCACCCTCAACGAGGTCGAATGTGAAGCCGAGGCTCTTTTTACCCATCCGAGCTTCAACGATTTTGTCGAGGCCCGCGAATGCGCCACCAACGATGAACAGCACGTTTGTGGTGTCAATGGAGATGAATTCCTGGTGTGGATGCTTACGACCACCCTGTGGTGGAACCGAGGCGGTTGTTCCCTCGATGATCTTGAGTAGGGCCTGCTGAACACCTTCACCGGAGACATCACGGGTGATTGAAGGGTTCTCGCTTTTGCGAGCCACCTTGTCAATCTCGTCGATATAGATGATCCCCATTTCAGCGCGCTTGGTATCAAATTCAGCCGCTTGAATGAGCTTGAGCAAAATGTTTTCAACATCTTCGCCAACGTAGCCGGCTTCGGTCAATGCGGTGGCATCGGCGATGGCAAAAGGAACATTGAGTACACGAGCCAGTGTTTGGGCGAGCAGGGTTTTGCCAGAGCCGGTGGGTCCTAAAAGCAAGATATTAGACTTGGCTAATTCAACCGAGTCTTCCTTGCCCTTGTGATTCGCTCCGGCCTGCACGCGCTTGTAGTGGTTGTACACCGCAACCGAGAGGGATTTTTTCGCGGCGTCTTGACCAATGACGTATTCATCGAGGAATGCATAAATTTCACGGGGCTTGGGTAACTCGCCAAGATCGGATGCGTTTGCGTCTGTGAGTTCCTCTTCAATGATTTCATTGCACAGGTCAATGCATTCGTCACAGATGTAGACGCCGGGGCCAGCGATCAACTTTTTGACCTGCTTTTGGCTCTTTCCACAGAAAGAACACTTCAGCAGGTCGCCACTCTCGCCAATACGCGCCACAACGCCCCTTTGTCAGATTCTTCGATCAATTTCCAGTACCAATAACCCGGTAACCGTACCCTGTAAAGGGGTACTTACGCGCGATATACACAGGGTGGGTCGAGACAAAGTCGAAAAGCCGATCCGTCAATACAGAGCCTATCGGCAGCAATTAGCCCTTACGAGAGGAAATAACCGAATCAATTACGCCAAAATCTTTAGCCATGTCGGCCGTAAGGATTTTGTCGCGCTCAATGTCTTTTTCAATCTGTTCAATGGAGCGGCCGGTGTGCTTGGCGAGGATTCCTTCCATTTCAACTCGCATCCGGATGATTTCGTTTGCCTGAATCTCGATGTCGGAGCCTTGGCCCCCACCTTCGGTATATGGCTGATGGATCAGAATTCGGGCGTGTGGGAGGGCGAAACGCTTCCCAGGGGACCCGGCGGCGAGAAGGACCGCGGCGGCCGAAGCTGCCTGACCCAAACACACGGTCTGCACCTGAGGCTTAACGAACTGCATGGTGTCATAAATCGCGGTCATCGCGGTGTATGAGCCACCGGGTGAGTTGATGTAGATCTGAATGTCACGATCTGGGTCCATTGACTCCAGAGTCAGCAACTGTGCCATGACGTCATCGGCTGAAGCATCGTCAATTTGTACTCCGAGGAAAATAATGCGTTCTTCAAAAAGTTTCGTGTACGGATTGTGAGTGCGTTCGCCGTTCGCCGTGCGCTCACGGAACTCTGGGAGAATGTAACGACTGGTTGGGTTAATCACTTCGTGGCTCCCTTGGTCTTTGTTTCGCCCTTGGGGGCGTCTGCTGAAGTGCTGTAAACATGATCGATCAAGCCGTACTCGCGAGCTGCCTCAGCATCAAACCAGCGGTCACGATCTGAGTCTTTCTCAATTTGCTCCAACGTCTGGCCACTGTGCTCGGCAATAAGAACAGCCATTCGCTTTTTGATGAACAGCATCTGCTCAGCCTGAATCTTGATATCACTCGCGGTTCCGCCAAGGCCACCTGATGGCTGATGCATCATGATTCGAGTATTCGGTGTGGCATATCGCTTTCCGGGTGCACCCGCGCACAACAGGAACTGGCCCATTGAAGCGGCAAGGCCCATGGCCACCGTGGTGACGTCATTGGGGATCAATGCCATGGTGTCGTAGATGACCATTCCGGCAGAAATAGATCCACCGGGTGAGTTGATGTACAGGCTAATGTCTTTGTCGGGGTCTTCTGCTGCGAGCACCTGCAACTGCTTAGCGATTCGGTTGGAGTTGTCATCCATGACCGGGCCTTCAAGCCAGATGATCCGCTCGCGAAGCAGACGCTCGTCCAGCATGTCACCGAAACCGGCCATGCTGCCACTAGAACGCATGCCAAAACCGAAAGGCTGGTTCATTTCAAATTGCTGACTAGACACCGAGTCTCCTCGCATTGGGTAATTCCACATTCTGATTAACGCGGAATTCAGGTTTGCTCCGAAATACTGAGGCAACTCTAACCCGGTGGAACGGAAAGACTCGTCTAAAAGCGCCGAGTTCGCCCATAGCCGAACTAGTAAACGTACAAGAATAGAGAGGCCTGAAGCGTTGCATTTGCTTCGGCAAGCATGAGTATGCTTCCGCTCTTACAATTTCGATGCTCATCAGGTGGCTATGCCCATCAGGTGGCACAAGCGCAAATCGCCGGTAATGAGGAGGTTTTCAGTGAGTCTTTCCCGCAGGCAGCTCCTCGCGATCCTTGGCGGCGGGGCCGGCGCCATTGCGGCGACGAGTGCGGGTGCCTTCGGTGCCTGGGCGAGCGTTGCCCTTGCGGGAACTCCGGACGGACCAGCACGCCTCGGTAAAGTCCTCCGCAGCAAAAACGGTGAATTGCGTGTTCGACTCACGGTGAAACCGGGCACCGCAATGGTTGACGGCTCAGCCGTCGCCGGCTTGTCTACCTACAACAGTGAATTCCCAGCTCCAACTTTGGTGGTGCGGCCTGGGGATCACATGCGGATTCGATTAGTAAATAACGGTTCCACCTCAACCAATCTGCACTTCCACGGTATGCACGTGTCGCCCAAAGGACATCAAGACAATGTATTCATCGAGGTTGACCCGGGCGAAGCTTACGAATACGACGTCAAAATCCCTCAGGACCACCCGGGCGGTCTTTGTTGGTACCACCCCCACTATCACGGCGAAACGGGGGCTCAAGTCTGGTCGGGACTATCTGGACTGATCATCGTTGAAGGTGGTGCCGCACTTTTGCCACAGGTGCAGGGACTACGCCGACACACCATTGCCCTTCGCGAAGGTGGACTAAACCCCGATGGTTCTTGGGCTGCCTACGAAGAATTGTCAACCGATGAGACACAGTTATACGTCAATGGCATGCTCAACCCGCGCGTGTCTATTCGCCCCGGGGAGACCCAGTTTTGGCAGATCGGCAATATCGGAGTGGCGACCTATTACGCACTTGGCCTTGACGGGCACGAGTTCACCGTCGTGGAAGAAGACGGCACCATGGCGTGGCGTTCATGGCAAACCGAAACATTGATCATGCCTCCCGGTAAAAGATTCGGTGTCCTCGTCACAGCAAGGCGCGGTCCCGGCACCGTTCACCTTCGACAATTGGGCTACAACCAGGGAAGGGCATTGTGGCCGGCACGACCACTTATGCGCATGCGGATCGCCGGTGAACAAGATCGCCCGGTTTCCGTACCCACCCACCTCGCTGATCCACCGAGTTGGCTCACCGGACCGGTTGCCAATCGAAGGGTTCTCACACTGAGTCAAAACCTCGTTAACGGCAGTCCACAGTTCTATATCGACGGCATGATCTTTGATGAACTCACATTCAAAGACGTTATTCAAGTTCGTCTTGGAACCACAGAAGAGTGGGTCATCCGCAACGCATCATCGATAACGGCGGGTGCCCCCACCAACGAGGAACATCCATTCCATATTCATGTCAATGACTTTGTCGTGACCGAGCGCGGAGATTGGGATCCACTGACGAATGAAATCAGCAATCGCAGACCTGCACCATTGCGCAGCTACTCAGACACCGCAACGATTCCGTGGAATGCCTACATGAGATTCCGTACGAACTTCTCTGACTTTGTCGGCAGAAGTGTGTACCACTGCCATCTCCTCTACCATGAAGATCACGGCATGATGGGCGTCTTCGACATAGTTGACGCTAAGGGACAAGGCGCTGGGGCCGGACAACATTTGCCCGGACAACACTAACCCGGGGACCCTGAAGCCATTGCTGCCATTTCGGCATCAAGGGCCGCAAGATCGACAACCACACCATTCGTGTCTACCACCTTGGCGCTTTCGAGAACTTTTGCCAGGGCCTTTGCGCGACGAATATCGGCCATGGCCATGGGGACCTGTCCGGCTTCAACCAGAGCCTGGGCAAATGCATCAGGTGCCATGCCGTAGCGCGGCGCTTGCTGCATGAGCCAGGCGCTGAGCTCGCTTTCACCAACAGTGAGTTCTTCGTCTTCGGCAATCTTGTCCAGAATGAACTGGCTCTTAAGACCCGTGCGGATTTCGGTCTCGACCTCTGCGCGGTGCTCTTCGCCTGAATCGTGTCCGTCGTGGAAGTGACCTTCAATTTCAGCCGCGATCAAGCCTTCGGGCAAAGGCAACTCAACCTTTTCCAGTAAAACATCATGGATCTTGTTGCGAGCCTCGTTGCCCTGTTCCATTTTTTTCAGGCGACCAAGACGGGTCTCAATATCGGCGCGCAACTCTTCAACGGAGTCAAACTCAGACGCCATTGAAACGAAATCGGCGTCAAGTTCTGGGAGTTCACGTTCACGAACGGCACTGACTTCAACGGTTACGGTTAGCGGAACGCCAACCCAGTCACCGTTTTGTGGAGTAAATTCAAATGTGCGTGATTCACCCTTCTTCGCTCCCCGGACTGCTTCGTCAAAACCGGGCAGCATGCCTTCGGTACCCAGTTCATAGGACATTGCCGATGCACTGAGGTCATCAACTTCGTCACCGGTTTCGGTCTTGCCCGAAATGTTGACCAGAAGGACGTCACCGTCGGCGCTAGCACGATCAACTTCGGCCAAATTTGCAAAGCGTCCGCGAAGGGCATCGATTTGCTGGGTGATATCGGATTCTTCTAAGACAACCGGCTCAACTTCCACCGTCAGTGAATCAAATGCGGGGAGGGTGAACTCGGGGCGAACATCAACTTCAGCGGTGAAGGTGAGCTTGTCGCCGTCAGTTACTTCAGTGACCTCAATTGTTGGCTGCCCGATGGGACGGATTTTGTTCTCGACAACGAGTTCGTCGTAGGCCTTTGGGATCGCATTATTTACTGCCTCTTCTAGCACCGCGCCACGACCAACGCGCTGCTCAACTACCCGGGCTGGGACTTTGCCTTTACGAAAGCCCGGGATATTGATCTGCTTGCCAATACGGGTGAGCGCCTCATCAAGGCTTGGCTGCAATTCCGCAAAAGGAATCTCAACGCTGAGCTTGATGCGGGTTGGGCTGAGGGTCTCGATCTCACTCTTCATGTATTGCTCCAGGTCTTGAGGTTGGATATTTCCGGCAATTTCACGTGTGATCCACTAAAGAAAACAAACCACATGGTCGGGG
>JBIIOS010000051.1:0-12623 GCA_044336805.1 Candidatus Nanopelagicales bacterium | reverse complement strand
CGTGGCACCTAGTTCTTCTGCCACCGCCAAAATTTCGGCAAGGCCGCCCAAACCGCCCGCAGATTCAGGCAGGCCGACCGCAGAGAGCCCGATGTCCTGTGCGAGCAGTGACCACAGCGCGAGGTCCAGACCAGTCTCTGATTTTTCGAGTTCAAGCACCGCGGTTGGATAACCCGATTCGGTTGCAGCCGAGCGCACTGTGGTGCGCAAATCGACAATCTCTTCCGGGTCGAGAGCTGCCAGGGGTAGTTCGAAGGAATTTACACTTTCGAAAGACATTGCACTCCAGAGGTGGGACGGGATGAACATGACTGAACCTCAACAATAGCAACTCATGAGCGGCCCGCTTGCCGTGCTCATTGTAATCAAGTTGAAACCGAGTCGCTGAGACGACTTATTGGACGTGCATGTAGTTTTGGCTTTTCAGTCGTTAATATCTTTGAAAGAGAGTCACATGCGTCGGTCAATGCTTTCGGTTGTCGTTGCCCTTTCCGCCACTTTGGTTCTTGCTTCCTGCGCCATGCCAGCTGATGACCCCAATTTTGTCGAGGGTGAAGGCGTGGTCGGTGAGGAAACCGCCGCGGATCCTGCGGTTGACCCTGAACTCCTCGCTTCGGCATTTCTTGCACCCACCAGCATTGGCGTGGATGTACCACTTACGGCGCCACCGGCTGCTGGTTCACTAATTGTCAGTCTCTCCGACGGCTCCGAATTTGATACCTTGCTCAACACCTCCATGGCCGAGGCGGCGGCGGCAATCGGTTGGGAGTTCACCGAGGTTCCCGGAGCGGAAACAGTGGAATCGGCGCCCGCAGCATTCGAAGAGGCCCTCGCTCTCAACCCGGCGGGTATTCGGATTTCCGGAAGGTATGTTGACTTTCTAGCCACCCAACTGGCTGACGCTGAGGCTGCAGGTGTAGCTGTGATTTGTACCGGATGCTCGGGTGAGCCAACGGGTGCCATCAAAAACACAAGCATTGATGGTGACGCACAAAATGCCCTGTGGGGTCAAATACTTGCGAGTTACGTGGTCGCCAATCAGGGGGCAGAAGAAGTTGCCGGCATAGAAGTTTTCACACTTCCCGTGCCAGCACTGGTAACTTTCAACGCCGAGTTCACTAGCACTTTGGCTAACCTGTGCCGAGATTGTTCCGCGATTGAATCTGAGGTTGATACGACCGATCTGAGTATGGTTCCCACGTTCATCGCGGACACCATGAGCACGAGCCTTGGCCGTTGGGCACTCCTTGATTCGGGCACGATATCCGCAGGCGTACCCGCGGCGTTGGCCGATGCACTCGTGTTGGAACCAACTGTTCTCATTGGACGTGGTGCAAGCGCTGGAGACATCACATCCTTGGTTGACCTCGCTGCATCGGGCGCGGTTCCGCCAGAAAGTGGATCAACGGAAGTTACCCCAGAAGCGGCTGCTGCCTTGCAGGCGTGGACAGCCCTGCCGGTACCAGTGATGGCGTGGCGGGTCATTGACCAGTTTGCGCGGGTGCTCGCGGGTGATGCACCGGCTGATGGACTCCTCCCCAGCCAACTCCTCAATGTCACCAACGTTGCTGATGCCGTACTCGATGAGAACGGCAATTATCTGGGAATTGCCAACTACCGCGAACTTTTCACCGCTTTGTGGGGTGTGAAGTAATTCTTGACCAATGATGTGGTTACGGGAGTCAAGATAGGGTTTTCAGGGTCTTTTCAGGTTGAATTGTCCGTTTTTTAGTAGGAAATCCTTATATTTATAACAAAATGAATAATGGACTACCCAGAAATGAATTTTGTGGGTATTCTTCCCGACGAACGTTGTTCACGTCCCACTAATGGAAGAGAGTGTCAATGCGTAAGTTAACCACGGCGGTTGCCTTTATAGGAGCCGCTGCCCTCTTGGTTTCGGGTATTGCTCCCGCGGCCTTCGCTGCAAATCCGCAGGATAAGGGTGTAACCCTTGCCACGGCAATTGTGGCTAAGTACAACAAGACCCCAACAAGCATTGGGATCACCACACCCCTGAAATCTGTTCCACCAAAGGGTAAGTATGTCGTTGCACTCTCAAACGGTGGCGATGAAAACAAGGTGCTCGATCAAGCAATCGAGGCAGCCTCCAAGACACTCGGCTGGAAGTACACCGAACTTGTCGGCGCAGTGAGCCCAGAAACCCAGCGCTCACTTTTCAGCCAGGCACTGTCACTCAAGCCAAACTACATCCACATCTCCGGTATTGAGCCCACAACCTTGTCCGATCTTTTGGTCAAGGCTGAGAAGCAGAAGGTTGTCGTGGTCTGCTCTGCATGCATGAGCAAGCCAGTTTCAGCACTGAAGGACACCCACATCGCCGGTCCAAAGACAATTGACCTCTGGGGCCAGATGATCGCTGCCTACTCGGTTGCAGCAACTAAGGGCAACGTGAAGGCTCAGGGAATCACGGTTCCTTTGTACCCGATCCTTCGTCGCTTCGACGTTTCTTACGCCAAGAACCTGAAGAAGCTGTGCCCATCCAAGTGCACATACGAAGAAAATGATCAGCAGTTGACCGACATCTTCGCGGGTAAGGTTCCCCAAGCAGCTGTCAACATTGTTGCATCAAACCCAGGTACCAACTGGCTCGTCTCCGACCTCGGTGGCTGGGTCACCGGTGTCTCTGCCGCTCTGAATAACCCTGCAATTGCAATCGGTGGCTTGACCGCTGGTAAGGCAAACATTCAGGGACTCAAGGACGGAACCGAATCAGCATGGACCGGCTACTCACTCCCCATCGTTGGTTGGAGTGTCGTGGACAGCATGGCTCGTAATTCGATCGGTATGCCATTCGTCACAAACGAATTGCCTACCCAGATCCTGACCAAGCAAAATGCTGCCTCGTTGGTTCTCACCGCAGAAGGTGACTACTTGGGCGTCAAGGACTATGTAAAGCAGTTCAAGACGCTTTGGGGCGTAAAGTAAGTCTCAAGCATTCGCTGTAAAGGAAAGGGTCCGGCCGATTCGGCCGGACCCTTTTCTCGTTGAACAAGCATCTTTATTTGACGTCCTATAACATCGGGGTCATAATTCTGATACCCGTAAACAAGGAGTACATCAGCTATGACCGAACTCGCATCTCCCCAGCGTGAATCAACCGAGCCACCAAGTCCGCGATCCCCGGGGACCAGCGTTCAGTCATATCTCGATGAAGACTCACGTCCGGTCCCAGCGGCACTTCGATATGACATCAATGAGGATCTCGGGACTGCCCCCATGGACATTGATCGGTATATCTCTCGCGAATTCCATGATCGTGAAGTCGACAAAGTGTGGCGTAAGGTATGGCAGTTTGTGTGCCGTGAGGACCACATTCCCAACGCTGGCGATCACATCACCTATGACATCGTTGACGACAAACTCATCATTATGCGCCAGCCCGACGGCAGCATTAAGGCGCTCTACAACGTGTGCTTGCACCGTGGTCGGGCACTGCGCCAAGAAGGTGGTCGGGTAAGTGAACTGCGCTGCCCATTCCACGGCTTCAGCTGGAATATTGACGGTACCCTCAAGAATCTTCCGTGTGCTTGGGATTTCCCAGAAATAGATCCCACGAACCTCCCGTTGCCCGAAGCCAAGGTTGCCGTGTGGAATGGTTTTGTCTTCATCAACCAAGATCCTGATGCTGAACCACTTGAGAGTTTCATGGGTTCGATGCTCAACGACTGGGATCGTTGGAATTACGAAGACCGTGTCGTTTATTCGCACTTCGGTGGTGTCATCGATTGCAACTGGAAAGTAGCGGGTGAAGCATTTATTGAAGGTTTCCACTCGCTGGCCACGCACCCACAAATGATGGAATGGCTAGGCGATGAAAACACCCAGTACGACGTAATCAAGGGTGAGAACTGGAGTCGCCAGATTGTGCCGCAGGGGGTGCCCAGCCCAACGATCGCAAACCACATCAGTGAGCAAGAAGTACTTGATTCATACTACGAAACCCGCGCTTTCTACACGCAGGGCAAAGGTCGAGACTTGGCTGTGGGAGATGAAGGCACACCCCGTGTCCCCTTGGATTCAACCGCCCGTCGCGAGTTGGCCGCCGCAATGCGCACCTCACTTGCGGCGCAGTTCGGCAGCGAACAGGATCATTGGACAGATTCAGAGCTCCTCGACGGAATCCAGTACTTCGTGTTCCCCAACTTCTATGTTTTTGCCGGCCCCCGGACCAACGCCGTTTATCGGTTCCGTCCGTACGGCAACGACCCGGACAAGTGTCTTGCCGAAGTATTTTTGCTCGCGCAAAAGCCAGCTGACGGCTCGCACCCCAAACCCGCGGAGCCACGATGGCTCAAGCCAGGTGAAACCTTCTCTGACATCACGGAGATCGGATTACTCGGACCTGTCTTTGACCAAGATATGGCCAACATGCCATTCATCCAAGAAGGTTTAAAGTCAATGCGCGGACCAGGCGTGCGGCTTACCCGGTACCAGGAGAATCGGATTCGCCACTATCACCAAATTTTAGATGAGTGGATGGCCCGATAACTGGATCAATCTTGGTCGTAGCGCAGTACGTAGCTCACCCGGTCCATGCGCGCCCGGCGCGATACCCGAAGCATCGGCTCGCCGCTTTCACCTGCGGTGAGACCGTCGCGCACGAGCACGGGTGAGCTGGCTCGAATGCCGAGGATCTCTGCGTCCTCAAGGGTTGCGGCGTCTGCGGAGATTTCCCGCCACACCGGACGTGGCTCACCCATTGCCGCATTGAGTTGGCCGTAAAGGCCCGTGACCCGGTCCCAGTTGCCGGCAGGGTCTTTGAGCAGATCTCGGGGGAACCACGAACTCGACCACATCCAGGTGGCGCCATTAACCACCAATGCATTGTCTACCCGCCACAGCGGACCCAAAGGCAGTTCGAGGGTTGTATTCAGATGCGAGCTTTTCAACTTAACCGCCCGCAGAAGGATGTCTTCGTAGGTGAGGCCCTGTTCAGCGATTTGGCTGGTAAGCCGAGAAACAAGTGAGTCCGTAGAGAGTTGCTGGGATAGCGGAAGCCGGATAATTCTGGCGCTCACAAATGTGCCGGAGCCCTGTCGAGACTCCACCGCTCCGGCTCGGGCAAGTTCCTCAATTGCCCGCCGGACCGTGAGCCGGTTGACACCAAATTCTTCGGCCAATCGTGACTCACTCGGCAGCTTGTCGCCAGGGGAGTGCGTGCCATCGGTGAGTGTTTGCGCGATTGACTGGCGCACACGCTCGTACAGTGGAACTTCACCCATGGCGAGACGTTATCGGGGTGAATGCCGGAGTAGTTGCGCAGGGACACTTCAGGTCAATGGCGGCCATTATTTCCTGCGAGTTGTTTGCAGTACGCTCCACACGTGATGCACACATTAGAACAGCGGATTTCGCGGCTGGAAGATCGCTTCGCCATCAATGACCTGGTTGTTTCCTACGCAACTTTGCTCGACGACGCTCAGTGGGATGCTCTTGGTGAGCTATTCACCCTCGACGCAGTATTTGGGTCGGCAAACAGCACGACTTCCGGGCGCGCCGCCATCATCGAAAATTTTAAAATCAAACATGCACCTTTCACCGCCACTTGGCATGACCCGCACGGGATTGTGGTTGACCTCGTTGACGAAGACCATGCAACCGGCACGGTAATCGCTTATGCCGAGTTGGGCAGCTCTGACCTGACCCTGTCCACATCAATTCGTTACCAAGATGAGTACCGGCGTGATGAAGGCAAATGGAGATTCGCCAAGCGTCACGTTCTCAGCTTGTATTCGATGCCGCTCTCAGATCTGGCGGCGGGTGGTCTCGGTGATCAAGAGCGCAAGCGCTGGCCAGGGCGTCCTGCTGGAGTGGCTGAGTTGCCGGACTATGAGCGGGCTTTCCCGGGGTTCCCCGGATGACCGATAAAACACTTGATCGAAGTGTTGAGCTTGGCGGCGTCTACAACGTCCGCGATCTTGGCGGTATGGCGACACAAGATGGTCGTGTAGTACGTCGCGGGATGCTGTTTCGTGCATCCAGTTTGCATCGACTCACCGATGAACAGGCGTGGAATGAATTCGGCGCCAACACAGTTCTTGATTTGCGCTATCGCAGTGAGCTTGATGCTTTCCCCCTTCCGGCTTTCATTGATAGCCCTATTCATGCACCGATACTTCCGCAACAGTGGCAACGGGCCAAGGGAGAAACTAGCCCTGATCCCGAGGAGCACCTCGCTGATATTTACAACATCATGCTCGAACTCGGTGCAACCACAATGCGAGACATTGTTGAGAGATTGGCACGGGGAGAGGCATTCCCGGCAATTTTTTTCTGCATGGCTGGTAAAGATCGCACCGGCTTTGTCGCTGCCGTCTTGCTATCGCTACTGGGCGTAAGTGACGACGACATCGCCGATGATTTCGCATTGAGCGGTGACGAAGTTGTTGCCCTTGTCCGTTGGTTGAGAACCCGTGAAGATTTTGAGAACCATCCCATGATGAACCAGACTGATGATCTCCTGCGCTCACCTCGAGGCGCCATGGAACTCTTCTTGTCCCGCACTCTCGTTGAGCATGGTGGACTACGCGAGTGGGTTCTGACTCTCGACGTACCCAATGAGAGTATTGAATCTTTGCGGGCCCAATTACTCGAATAACCAATGCAGGAAAATCCCCGAAACGCTAGCCAATGGAGGAACCGTGATCGAGCGCAACACGTTGTACATAGATGGAGAGTGGGTGGCACCCTCTGGAGGCGAAGCCATTACGGTGATTGAAGCTGCTACCGGTGAAGTTATCGGGACGGTTCCTTCGGGTAATGCCGATGACGCTGAGCGCGCCATTGCGGCTGCCCGACGCGCATTTGACGGCTGGTCGCAAGTCCCGATCGCGCAGCGCGCCGATGTTGTTTCAGCAATAGCCGCCGGACTGCGGGAGCGAGAAGATGAACTAGCCCGAATCATGTCCCAGGAAGTGGGAACCCCGCTGGCCATATCGGTCCGGGTGCAGGTGGGTCTTGCAGCATCGGTGTTTGAAACTATTGCGCAGGCGGCGCGCGAGTTGCCCGCCGAAGAACGCATTGGCAACTCGATTGTTATTCGGGTTCCGGTTGGCGTTGTCGGCGCGATTACTCCATGGAACTATCCGCTGTATCAACTCGCAGCAAAGGTTGGCCCGGCACTTGCAGCCGGTTGCACCGTGGTGGTGAAGCCAAGCTCGGTAGCACCACTGTCCAACTTCATCCTCGCTGAAATCATTGATGGTCTCGGTTTGCCCAAGGGTGTCTTTAACCTCGTTTCTGGTCCAGGCGCACTCATCGGTGAAATTCTTTCCTCTCACCCCGAGGTCGACATGGTAAGCATCACTGGTTCTACCGGTGCAGGTGTGCGCGTTTCCGAGGCTGCAGCTTCCACCGTTAAAAAAGTTGCGCTGGAACTTGGCGGCAAATCTGCGTTCCTTTTGGTTGAGGGCGCGGATCTTGATGTCGCTATCGCGAATGCGGTTCGCGGTTGCTTCGTCAATAACGGGCAGACCTGTTCGGCAACTACCCGTCTGATTGTTCCCAATGAAATAATCGAAGAAGTTGAGGAGCGTGTTGCGGCGCTCGTGAATGCATTTACTGTTGGCAATCCGCTCGACGCCTCAGTGGACTTGGGGCCGGTTGCATCGGCAGGCCAGCACAAGGTTGTCGCGGATTACATTGAGATCGGTATGACGGAGGGCACTTTGATTACCGGCGGCCCCGGCTTCCCCGATGGTCTTGATAAGGGTTACTTCATTAAGCCGACAGTTTTCAGTCGCCTCAGTCCGAAGGCACGTATTGCCCAAGAAGAAATCTTTGGGCCGGTTCTAGCCATTATTGGCTACGACGGTCTTGAGCAAGGAATTGAATTCGCCAATGACAGTGAATTCGGGCTTTCTGGCGCCGTGTTTGCTGCTGATATTCCTACCGCGGTGAGCGTTGCCAAACGTTTGCGTACAGGTCAAGTCTCTGTCAACGGTGGTCGGTTTAATGCCAATGCACCTTTCGGTGGATTCAAAACTTCCGGCATTGGTCGCGAACTTGGTCACCATGGATTAATGGAATATTTCGAGATGCTCAGTCTGCAATTCCCTTCATCTGATGACTTCCCAACATCTGGTGACTTTGGTTCGACTGTTTGATGAATGCACGCATTAATGAGTGAATCCTGTGAAGTACTCCTTGTTCGCCACGCACTGCCGGAGCCAGACGGCACAAAGGACCCTGGGCTGGGTGAAGTGGGTCGTGAACAGGCGGAGCTTGTTGGCGCTTACCTCGCGGACAAAGGAATTTCCGCAATCTATTCAAGCCAACTTAAGCGCGCCATTGAAACAGCCGGCCCACTTGCGCGGATACTCGGTCATGATGTCGTTATCGATGAGCGGCTTCAAGAATGGAAATCCAGCGCAACCCACTACGCGGGGATAGAGAACCTTCCCGACCCCGAACGCGTCCGCTCATTTCAGGAGGGGCGCTTCGAGGAAGGCTTTATGCCGGAGCACAACCATGAAGAACTGCAGGCAAATATGTTGGCGGTTGTTCGCGACATAGGTCTGGCGCATCAAGGCGAGCGCATCGTGGCCGTTAGTCACGGAGGCGCCTCAAATAGTTTCCTGGCAGGGGTGCTCGAAAGCCCTCGCCGCTTCTTTTTCAATCCGGGGTATACCTCAATTTCACGGGTTCAGGTGTGGCCAGACGGCCGTTTTGTGCTGGTGAGCATCAATGAAACATCGCACTTGGAGCAGCCCTAGTATTTGTCTAGACAAGTTGATACACTCGCGTCAGTCGCTGCGAAGGAGCCCCATGACCCAGATTGTTGAGACCGAAGCTGTTGAGACCGAAGCTGTAGAGACCCCGGCAGCCACTCCCGCTTATCTCCCCAGCAAGATCCTCGATGGAGCAGCGCGCGAAGACGCCTTAGCCATGATGGCTCGGCTGATTTCCCACACCAAGAACAAGACAACCGATCAAGCCGAAGCCACTTTCCAAGAGCCCGTTGAGAATTACCTTGATGAAGAACTCTTCGCAAGTGAAATCGAGTTGATTTTCAAACGCATCCCACTCCCGCTGGCTCTCTCATGTGAATTGCCGGAAAAGAATAATCACAAAGCTATTGAGGTCGTGGGAGTTCCCGTTGTCATTACCCGGGATTCACAGGGTCAAGTGCACGCCATGCTCAATGTATGTCGCCACCGTGGTGCATTGATTTGTTCGGCCGGCCTCGGAACCTCGCGAGCACTGACCTGTCCTTATCACGCCTGGAGTTATGGCATGGATGGTCAACTTAAAGGGCTTTACGGTGAAAGTACTTTTGGTGACTTTGACAAGTCCGAGCGCAACATGATCAAACTTCCCTGTGTTGAAAAACACGGTGTAATTTTTGTGTGCCTGACCCCCGAACTCGAAATTGATATCGACTCTTGGCTCGGCGACTTTGCTCCCATTCTGGAAAGTCTCAAACTTGCGGATTGCCATCTGTTTTCCACGCGCATGATGCCCGGTCCCAATTGGAAAGTCGCGATTGAAGGTTATTTAGAGGGTTACCATTTCGCTTCTCTTCACAAAGACACTGTTTTCAAAACGAATCTCAGTAATACGGCAACTTTTGATGGCCACGGTGCGCACGAGCGCGTTGCCTTTGCGTTGCGAGAAATTGAGAACCATCTTGATGACCCCGAAGACACGTGGGATCCCACAGCGAATGTTGGAACCATCAACTGGCTGTTCCCAGGTTTTTCAATCGCTGGCGGTTGGCGTCAACGGATGGCCGTTGCTTTCCCATTGCCGACAACCAAAGTAACGGAGTCAATGACCGAGCAGCGTATTTTGGTTCGCACTCCCATCACAAATGATGAACGCGAGCAGCATGAACTTGCAGTCATGCGCGACTGGTTCTATGACGTCACCTACGACGAGGACTACATCACTGGCTTTGGGGTGCAAAAGGGAGTCGCTGTAACCGGTGGGAAAACCCAGATTTTCGGCCGTAATGAACCGGGCGTGCAGTACGTGCACCGAACCATCAACCGACTCATGCGTGAAGGTGCCGAGGCGGTTCACGGTGGCGACCTGAGTAAGGCTGTTCTTCCCCGCGTTATCACCAATTAGTCAGATATCGGTTACATCTCGACTTCCCCAGTTGCGTTGACAGGCACTTGTAAGTGGTGTGAGATAGGCCCCGATAACTGGGGAATAAAACAGTGACAGCCGACCGGCTGTCCGCGAGAAGCAGGAGAAATTCATGGGTGGCAGTCTCGAAGGCCGCGTAGCGGTAATCACCGCCGGAAGCACCGGCATTGGATTTGGAATCGCCGAAGCATTTATCGCTGAAGGCGCATCCGTTGTTTTAGGTAATCGCTCCGAAGAAAAGGGCGCCTACGCGTTGGAGCGCTTGAAGGCTGGTGATCGCGCGCTTTTCAAAAAATGTGACGCACTCGTGCGCACCGAAGTCGACGCACTCGTGGACTATGCGGTCGAGAAGTTTGGAAAGCTTGACATCATGGTCAACTGCGCCGGTGGTTCCGATGGTTGGGCGCTCATTGGGGATCTCAGCGACGAAGCATGGCTTAAGGGTCTTGAGTGGAATGCCAGTACTGCATTCTGGGGCACACGTCGTGCACTGAAGTACATGTTGCCTGCCGGTTACGGCCGGATCATCAACATCGCTTCAATCGAAGGCAAGGTCGCTTCAAAGGTTGCCGTCAGTCACTACATCGCCGGTAAGCACGCCATGATCGGCCTCTCAAAGGCAACCGCAGTGGAGTACGGCACAAGTGGTGTTACGTGCAACGCAATCTGTCCTGGCCCAATTGAGACTGAACTGATGAAAGATGCAGGTGCACAGGTTGCCGAAGCATCGGGCATCACTTACGAAGCATTCCTTGAGGACTTCGCTAATGATTGCCTCACCAAGGAATTGCAAACGGTCGAGCAGGTTGCCGGCATGGCGGTTCTCCTCGCTGGTCCATTGGGTAACGGCATGACCGGCGCCACCTACAACGTTGACGGTGGTTCGGCCGCGTTCTAATAATTAACTAACGACATCGCCTGCACTCCTTTGCGAGTGCAGGCGATGTTGTGTTTCTTGGCACAAATATCGGCAACATCAGTTCGGTGGTAATTGTTGCGTGGTTCGTGGGCTCCGATACCCTGAAGGCATGTCTTATGTTTATGAGGAGTACCGAGATCTGGTTGTCATCGAGCGGGTTGAAGAAGCCGATGGCGTTGTTTCGATCCGGGTAGGCGCTCCTAGCGGTGAGAAGCTTCCCAGTTGGGAACCCGGTGCCCATATTGATGTCCAACTCGGCAACGGGATTGAACGTCAGTACTCGCTGTGTAGTCATTTTGGCGCCGACACGTGGCGGATTGCTGTACTGCGCGAGCCTGATGGTCGCGGTGGATCTTCATTTGTCCATGACAACATCAATGTTGGAGACCACGTTCGCACACGTGGACCGCGTAACCATTTCCCATTGGTTGATGCGCCTTCCTATCTTTTCATTGCAGGTGGTGTTGGAGTAACACCAATGGTCCCGATGCTCGGCCAAGTCATCTTCGACAAAGACGTGCCGTGGACGTTTTATTACGGTGGCCGCACCCGAAATTCAATGGCTTTTCGGGATCGCCTTGAAGCGCTCGGTGTTGTTATATGGCCGCAAGACGAAAAGGGACTGCTGCCACTCGATGACATTTTGAGCAAAGCGGCACCAGATACCGCGGTGTACTGCTGTGGCCCCGAGCCACTCATCTCGGCTGTTGAACAAGCCTGCGAACGACTTGGCCGGCCAACTCCATACGTTGAACGCTTTGCCGCTAAGCCGATCGACACCACGGGTGATTCGGGTGACCACGAATTCACCGTCGTGTTGAATAGTTCTGGAGCAGAATTTGTGATTCCCCGCGACCGGAGCATTGTCGAGGTTCTCATTGATAATGGAGTTCCCGTGATGACCTCATGCACCGAGGGTGTCTGCGGAACGTGCGAGACCAAGGTGATCTCGGGAGATATTGCCCACCGAGACTCGATCCTCTCGGAAGAGGATCGTGAGGAAGGCGTCTACATGATGCCCTGTGTCTCACGCTGCAAGGGTGACCGACTGGTCCTCGATATTTAGCTCGAATTCCTAGAAGTTGATTCCCTTAAACACTTGTGGAAGTTGTCTAGACAAGTGTAGGGTTAGGGCTTCGCTCGCTGTGAAAGGAACGGCTCATGACCATATTCACCCCACCCACCCGCGGTGATGCCCCAATTCGATTTGCACCGGAGATCCCCAATACTCCAGGAAAGTCCGAGACCATTCCTGCCGATTGGTACACCGATCCGTATCGCTTCGAACTCGAGCGCAAATACGTTCTGAACAACAGCTGGCAAATCCTCTGCAGGTCCGAAGAACTCGTGAACACCGGCGACCATGTCGTCTGGGAGGGACAGGGTGAAACGGTTGTTATTACCCGTAAAAATGACGGCTCGGTAACTGGTTTTCATAATGTATGTCAGCACCGAGGTGCTCGCATTGTGCGCGAATCGGGCGAGTGTGCACGTCGATTCAAGTGTGCTTGGCATGGCTGGGCTTATGACTTTGACGGCAAAGTAATCGGCGTCCCCGACCGTGAAGATTTTGACCCCGATGAACTTC
>JBIIOS010000031.1:0-16578 GCA_044336805.1 Candidatus Nanopelagicales bacterium | reverse complement strand
TGGGCCGGTTGGGTGTGGGGCGTGCTCGCTGGCCCCGGAGTTGCACCGCCACTGATGGAGTACCTCGGCGAAGACATCATCGCGGACCTTGGTGCGTATCACATGGAAGACATGTACCTTAATGAGAAAATGACATGGGATGTTGATGTTAACTGGAAAGTAGTCGTCGACGCATTCAACGAGTTTTATCACGCGCAAGCACTGCATCATATTCCACCGCAAGATGTAAAAGATGGTCGTGAGATGCGCATTTTTGAGTTCGAACGACATTCCATGATGGTTGTGCCATTGAAGGGAACGCTGTCAAAATTGCAAGAGACGCAGGATCACCAATCGGTGGCGATCTGCCATTACACGATCTTCCCGACATCGGTGTTCAACAACAACCACGAGCATCTGCAACTTTTCCGCGCAGTTCCCATTACGCACAACAAGACTCGTTTTGAAACCTGGGACCTCTGGTACAAAACTGATGATCAGGATTACCTTGAACGCACGCAGCGACACTGGGACCACCTGAAAATCGTTGTCGGCGAGGATGTTTGGACGTGGGAAGACATCGCTGCGACTTCGCGTTCATCTTTTTATAAGAGAAACCTCTTCAACGACCGCGAATGCAAAATCCCAGCCTTTCACCACCAAATTCAAAGACTGATCGACGAGGGCATTGCTCGTGACCTCGCCGGTAATTAGTTCACGGAGTAGCGCCCCGGTCGTTGCCGACTTCACTTTCTCGTTCAACTGCATTGCCGAAGTACCGATGGAAACGCGTTTCGAGGCAGCGCGCGATGCGGGTTTCATCGATGTTGGACTCAGCGTTCGTTGGATGAAACAGTGGCTGCAAACCCATGACCTCGCTGAACTGGATCACAAACTCGATCAGTTCGGAGTGCGTGTTGCCGAACTCGAGGCCATTCGCGTTATGGGCGAGGAAACTGACCCGCTCGAAGACCTTGCAGCCTTGCTGGCCGAGCGATTGCGACCAGATCGATTGCAGGCCGTTGGGCCCTACAGCGAAACGGAGACGCAAGCTGCCATTCGAGCTGGTCGGGTGGCTGACCGATTCGCGCAATGGAATGTTGAAGTTGTTCTGGAACCTTTGCCATTCACAAATATGAAAACCCCAGCCGATGCTGCATCGATAATCCGTTTAGCAAATCGACCTAATCTCTCGATGTGCCTAGATATCTGGCACCTGTATCGCAATGGTTTGCCGTTATCCCATCTTGATGACCTATGGCCATATATTTCAACACTACAGATCAACGACGGAACACTTCTATGCGAATACCCCGAAGATCTTCGCGAGGATTGTTTGCGCAATCGAAGAATCCCAGGACTGGGGGAGTTTGACCTAGTCGGACTTTTCCGAGAACGAAATGCACACCGTGCAGACTCCACTTTCTCCATTGAGGTTATTTCAACCGAACTAAAGGCACAAGACCCATTTCTCACAGCCCGCCAAATCGCCGAGGGCTTGGACTCGGTCCTTACCGCCGTTCGCCAAGACTAAAACTCGACTAGACCACGGAAAGAAGGAAATATGAGCAGCGCCCGCCTCGACGGATTACGAATCCCCGATCGCTTCGATATCGAGCAATTGATGTACCGCTACGCCAAAGCAGCTGACATGGCTGATATTGAAACACAATTGACCGTGTTCCACCCTGATTGCCGGGTGAACTTCAGTGGGGGTGTCTGGCTTGAAGGTCATGACGCATTGCGTGCGGCCTGGGAGAGCGCGTATCAGCGATATGTGCAGACCTCCCATGTGGTGACAAACATCTCCATCACTTTCACAAGTACCGACAGTGCAAACACTGAGAGTGTGGTCACGGCGTGGCATCGCGATCCCCAAGGTAAGGAATGGACGCTGCACGGGCGATATGTGGACACTTGGTACAAAAGTCCTGAGGGTTGGAAGATGAAAACCCGACAGATTATTGCGGCTGGCGCGGTGGGTCGCGACGAGTCAACGTTGACCATGCTCCAACGTCTCACCCTCAGTGATGGCCACTGATGAATCGACTTACGGGCAAGGCCGCAGTCGTTACGGGCGGAGCACGTGGAATTGGTGAAGGAATCGTTCGACGATTTGTTGCCGAAGGCGCCCAATGCGTAATCGCTGACATTGATGTCGTGGCGGGAGAAAAACTAGTCGCTGAACTGGGCGACTCCGTCCTCTTCATTCGAACAGATGTGACAAGTGAAGGCGATATCGTCTCTGCGATTAACGCCTGTATCACGAACTTTGGTTCACTTGACGTAATGATCAACAACGCCGGTGTCGTTGGTGTCACCGGCTCAATTGAGTCAACCGACCTAGCTGATTGGGAGCGCACAATTGCGATCCTGCAGACTGGCGTTTTTCTGGGGACCAAACATGCATTCCCCGTAATGCGAAAGCAGCGATCGGGATCAATCATTAATATCTCGAGCACTGCGGGAGTCCAGGGCGGTCTTGGGGCTCATGCGTATACGACGGCAAAGCACGGGGTAATTGGACTCACAAAGTCGGTTGCGGTTGAGGCCGCCCCGCACCGGGTCCGGGTGAACGCCCTGTGTCCGGGAGCCACATTGTCTTCCCTCACCGCTGGCGTCGTGACCGGAGACCCTGACAATCTCGAAGGAGCCTATGAACGGCTGTCCTCAAAATATGTCGGTGGCCGGGCACCAAAACCCGAAGATATGGCCAATGCCGCACTTTTTATGGCTAGCGACGAGTCTGAGTTCATGAACGGTGCCGTGCTCGTCGTTGATGCGGGTAAAGAAACCCTCTCTGACCGAGCTCAAAAGTTTTACCCGATCGAAGCCTAAATTCCAGCGCAATATTTAGATCATGCTTCGTGCGGGCGGTAACTGAGGTCGCTTCCATCCCTGGTACCGCGCACGGTCTGTGGACGGGAAGTGAAGTAGTTCTCAGCGGTCGGCTCCGTGCGGGTCCAGTCCACTACCTCGGTGCGGTGGGTGATGAACCAGGAACCATCTAGGCGGGCGTACCGATCGATATAACGTCCGCAGATAAATCGGTCAAAGTTTTCCGTGGCATGTTGGTGAAAAGCTTGGAAGTACACCTCACCGGTGGCTGCGTCCCCTTCAGTTGACAGGTTGATCTGCCCCAGAAAATGTTGGGTTGTGCGGTAAGCACTCAAAGCATTCATCGCCATTGCCACCATCTCATCGGGGCCTCCGGTGAAAGCGCCGTAGTGGGTTGTCGCGCTATCGGCAAAAACCGCACGTAGGACTTTCGAATCAAGTCGATCCAGTCCGCGCATGTAGGTGGCCGCTAAAGCCCGAATATTGCTTTCATCGATCAGACGCGCAACCTCTTTGTCGCTCACGGCGCCAGGACGCATTCCAGATGCCCGAAGCCACGATCGGTGGGGTCATCCAGGTTGACGCAGGTAGCAAATTGTTCAGCCCACGCATCGGGCCGTTGTCGGAACCAGCCGCCCGGATCGCCAACTTCGATTGGGTGCGTTACATCCCAGATTTCACCTTCGTGGAAATCTTCCCCGCGATACACGCCGCGGCCCAGTCGGTCGGTGAAACCGTCGTGGTAACCACCGCCCTGCAAGTACACGGGTGAACTCACCGAAGTGAGTTCAAACCGATCAACCCTCCCATCGGGGCGGGTCAGGTTCACGTGGGTTGCTTCGGCGCGCGGTAACCCCTGGACTCGCACCGCGCTCGCTTCGGCATCCACATAGGACCATTGCGGTTGACTCGGATCTAATGGAATCACGACAGCCTCCAACGGATCAAAACTTCCATCGGATTGTAGGTGAAACTGCCAGAACATAACTCGATCGGGCATTCGCACCATGGTCCATTGGCGCATCGCAAAACCACGACGAGGGTCACGCGAATTGTCGGGAGCGATTGCATTGGAAGAGGCACCGCCGGTGCGGCCCATGCCCCACGAATGGTCGCGAACCCCAACCCATGTGTCGGCATTCACGTGGAAAGTGTGGCCCGGAATCGAAATAGTGCCTGTGACAGTGCAGCACTGGTCAAAGTTCGTGCGATCATAAACTTTGCGGCCGCCGGAATAGCGAACAATTCGATCTTCAAGGTATGGCTGGTGGAGACCCTCCCACTTAAGGTCGAATGTAATTCCATATTCGTTGTCCGCACACTCCAGTTTCAAGGTTTGGAGTGGTTCAATGATGGTCAGTGACAATGGCCCAACGCTGATGTCGTCGATTCGCGGACGTAGGCGGCGTGAAAGACGCATATTGTGCTGACGTCCGTCGACAGTCACGCAGGCAAAGCCATCCATGACATCGGTGTTGGGATAGAGCCGGATCGCTGCGAACAGAGTCGTACCGGTTGCTTCGTCGCCAAGGGTGAAGTAAAAGCCATCATTCCAATGAACCGAGTCACTTTGAACACTGTCAAAGGTGCCACCAATCTGATGCCGCGGGTATTCATCCATCTTCGTCAGTGGGCCGGAATTTGTCATAAGGGAATGATATCGCACACCGAATGACTGTGAGACAAAATGTCCTGTAAGGTCGGAGGCATGAAAATTCTCGTGTTGGGTGGTGGCACCTTTGTCGGGCGTCGGATGGTGGATTTACTCATTCGGGAGGGGCATCAGACCACGGTCTTAAATCGTGGAAAGACAACGGGTGACTTGCCTCCCGGTGTTGAGCGCCTGGTAGGCGACCGAACGAGTACGGAATCCATGAGGGCAGCACTGGATGGCACTAATTGGGATGCCGTGATCGATGTCTCCGGGTTCGTCATGGCCGCAGGTGGGGGAGAGTTCGAGGAACTTCTCGCCTTGCTTGATGGCCGCGTTGGAGCGTATGTTTTCGTTTCATCAATTATGGCCTATGAACCCACGGGCGTAATGCCGTGGACTGAAGCTAACCCGCAAACAGGCGACCCGATCACCACGTACGGCGGATTCAAGGCGCATGCTGAGCGTGCAATTCTTGAGCGTTGCGCGAGCACGGGATTTCCTGGGTCAATTGCGCGACCGGCCGCGATCTATGGACCAGAAAACAACATCCATGACATGGAGACCGCAATGTTTCTTCGGCTTCGCCGAGGACTCCCTGTACTCCTGCCCCATGAAGGCCTAGTTACTACAAGTTACGGACACGTTGATGACCTGTGCCGCAACTTGCTAGAGATGGCCGAGCTGCCTGCGGTGCGCGGGGAGATCGTTAACATCACGGGTGTTGGTTGCTCGGCGCGCGCATTCACCGAAACCCTCGCGCAGATCGTGGGTGTTGAGCCCGACATTGTCGTCCTCTCAACCGACTTCACCAAAGAAAAACCTATTTATGGTCATCTTTTTGGGGTGAAGCACCATGGCATCCTTTCGGTCACTAAAGCCGCATCACTCGGGCTCACCCAAGAGCGCGGATTTCGCACCGGGTACTCGCAAACGTACGATTGGTTCTGCACAACTCCATTAGTTGACGCACCGGACAAACTCTCGGATCCAGTGTGGGGAGCCGGCTACGACTTTGCACTTGAGGCACAGATCGCAAATGCGGTGCGAGGACGCTGATGCAGGACTGGATCGACGAAGCACTCATTCGACAGGCAATCACAGATGGCGAATCAGACTCCACATTGGGCTCCGCCGCACAGTGGGCAGCGGTCGCCGAATACATAAATAACCGAGGCCAGGATCCTTGGCCGGCGAGACGATTGCAGCTTGCTGCCAATGCAGTCTCGGTGGCAGAACTTAACGAATGGCTAGCAAGTGACGTTGTTGCAGCGGCACCCTTGATGGGTGCATTTACCAGTCATGACACCAGCATCGTGCATGCGGTAGTACCTGTCCCATCGGCTGAAGTTGGTGCGGTGGCAGCCTGGTTTGCCCAACAAAGGGGCGCAGACGTGAGCATCGTGGACGCCGAAGTGATCGGAGGCGGCTTCTCGCGCCGCATGTGGCGGGTGAATCTGATTCTCGACGGAGTCTCACATTCCGTTATCGTGAGAATCGAACAAGGTGGGATGTTTGGCACCGACACCGTCACCGAGGTGAAGGCAATGCGAGCACTACATACGGTTGGGCACGCTGTTCCTGAGGTCCTTGCAGTTGAAGAAAGTGGCGCTGTTTTAGGACAACCATTTTTCATCATGGAGGCGGTTCCTGGTGTTGTCCGACTTGATGACCAAGGTCTCGACGACATCATTACATCCGTTGCTGAACTACACCAAGTCCGTATTGACATACTCGATCCATCGAACCGAAGTGCGGAAAATGTTGTCTACGACAACATTGAGTACTGGCGAAACATGTACCGGAAGTATGCGCCCGAGTCCCCACTGATTGAACATGGCGCAGAATGGCTACATGAGCACCTGACACCAACAGGTCCTTCAGTAATTGTGCATGGGGATGCTGGGCCAGGCAATGCGCTATTTGATCCTGAGCGAGGATTGACAACAATCGATTGGGAGTTCGCCCACGTGGGAGACGCGGCAGAAGATTGGGCTTATCTCGCACTCATTCGAGGGCGACGAATTATGGATGCGAACTCGTGGAAAGCGCGCCTGGCGAAAGTTGCTGGAATCCAATACACGGAGTTGCAGTGGCAGCAGTGGTTGGCTTTCAATCATTATCGCGGTGCATGTGTGAACTTGAGTGCGCGATCGGTATTTGAACAAGGACCGCGTCGAACAACGGACCACTTATCAATTGGAGTAGCAGTGCACCTGCGATTCCTCTCGCAGCTAACCGAGATTACTTGCGCATGACGGATGCACGTTTTGAGCGGACGCGAGCAATTGTGTACCAAGCCGTTAGCCAGGTCCTGGTCCTAGAGGGGCTAGTTGGCTTGACCGTCGACCGAATTGCTGCAGAGTCAGGTATCGCTCGAAGCACTATTTATCGCAACTGGCCCGATTTGGCCGCATTAGCCTGTGAGGCATTTGATGAGTTGATGCACCAAGAGTCCCTCGATCTTGGCGCAGACCCACGCACGGGATTGCACGACTATCTTGTCGACTACGCGCGTCGACTTAATGACCCGACCTACACCGCGATGCTGGTGGCTTTGATCGAAGGCTCTTGGCGCGACGATGCATTTGCGGAGGTGCACCGCCGAGCATTTTCACAGACTCGTTCGCGCGCTGCTTCCATCATTCGTGGAGCGCAAAAAGAAGGTTTAATTGATCCTCGCCTTGATATTGCACAGTGCGTTGAGGACCTCGTCGCACCGTTCCTCTATCGACGCGTCGTGACACAAAATCGCATCACACCCCGACAGGTAGAAGAGCTGCACTCACGATTATTGGAACGCTGGACCTCTGCCGAAAAATAACGTGTTCAGCTAGATTCGAGTGAACGCTGACGTGCGCCATTGTCGTGATAGTCATACTCGGAGGCCACTTTGAGACCTTCGAACACGAGGAATGACAAACCAGGTGCTGACCACTTTTTTCCGAGATGTTGAGCGCCCAGACTGTCATCGATAACGGTGGCGCTCAATGTCCATTGCATTGCGAGTCCATCTGGACGTGACCAGAACTCACCCGTCGGAACAAGGCTTAGGTCAGGGTAGCGCTGGAGGCCATGGCCGAAATATTCGCGAATGGCATCCCAGCCTTCTTTGAGTCCACCGATACTGTCCCACAACACCGGAGTATCGGTGAGGTAGGCACGTGGAGCATCCAGGTCGCCACTTGACCAAGCTGCGAATAGTGCTTTAGCCACTTCGATACGAGCGAGGTCTGTTTCGTCAAAGGCACTCATGCCACTCCTAGTGTTGTCGGGTCGCTAACGTGTCGCAGTTTAGTTAATCATGGGAATCATCTAGCCCGAAAGGTAGGTTCCACCATTAGCCGTAATGAGTTCACCGTTGATGAACCCGGCCAGCGGTGATGCGAGATAACCGACAAGGCTCGCTATTTCCTCAGGGGTGCCTGGTCGTCGTGCGGAGATACTCGTAAGAAGTCGTTCCCTTCGTTCGGGAGAAATCCGACCTGCTAACAGTTCGGTCCCGTCGGTGAATCCAGGGGCCACGACGTTTGCAGTGATGCCCTGCGAGCCAAGTTCGCGCATTAGCGAGATCGCATAAGCCGCAAGCGCTCCTTTGGCTGAGGCGTAGGCCGGGCTGCCCGTTCCGAGTTCAGCCGCAAATGACCCGATCATGATGATTCGACCACCCGGTCGGGCAAGAAGGTCCTTCAAACCCTCGGTGACGAGAACCGAACTCAATGTATTGGCGCGCCAAGTTGATTCCCAGGCCGACGCCACAGATGTGAGCCCCTCCTCGATTTGCGGTTGGGCCGCACCGGCGTTGTTAACCACGACGTTAACCTGAGGAAGTTCCTGGTGCGCCCACTCAATAAATGTGTTCACGGAATCAATATTGGTGAGGTCCACACTTTGTCCATGGATGGTGATACCGGGGTGTTTGGAGATGAGCTCGCTGGCCGTTGCATCAAGTCGATCCTGTCGACGACCAACGAGAACTATCACGGAGCATGACTCAGCAAGTGTGTGAGCAACGGCCGCGCCGATACCGGTCCCACCTCCGGTGATAACCGCAATGTGCGGGAGTGTCATAGTGCAGCCTTTCCCGTCGGTGTCGGTGAATAACCGGTTACTTGTCCGAGATCATCGAATCCAAAAAAGCTCAGGCCCTGCTCATTTTTGGGAACCGCCTCTGCTCCGTCGGTTCCCAGGGCGACATGGATCTTCTGAGTGCTCCATTTCGTTATGTCGAGACACATTTCTGCGAGTTGAGCCGTTGAAAAGTTGGCTCGGGCCGCAACTACTGTTTCTTCAGAGAGGGTGTCGGGTCGAGTTATGAAAGCATCAGTGATTCGTAGCGCAATCTTGTAACTCTCATCGAGATCGCTCAGCTCATAGAAGTCCACTTTCTCGGTCATCGTGTCGTCGGCTCCCGCCGCACGAGCATCGGAGAGTCGTAGTGTTTGGCAGATCCGGCAATTGTGGGTTCGCGCGCAACGGAGGCGAACAAGTTCGGTGGTTACCGGGTCCAGATCTGTGCCGCGGACAACGGCATCCTGGTAATCCTTGAGTGAGCGGCGAATGTTCGGCTGTTCATTGGAGTTCGGTGCCGTTATTTCGAAGGCAATAGTGTCAGCCGGTACTGATTCATCAGAGAGCAGCGCGCGGGCGACGAGTGTTAATCGATAAGTGCATTCCAGGATATACAGAGCGGTAATCAACTCACGCATTTCTTCACCCGGAAAATACTGGCGAAGAGATTCACGGTCGGTTTCCTTAATTCCACTCACATCAATAATGAACTGTTCGGCGAATGAAAGTGTGGCGCTCTGCCTGGCGGTGAGATCACCGGCACGTTCAGAAAATGAATCCTGTGCCAAAGCTCCATCGCCGATCAGCGAATCGATTCTTACCCGAAGGAGCGCCAGCAGGTCGGGCTCAACGACGCTTTGAGTACATTCGATCGTCTGCTCGAGCAGAGCAACGGCCTCGGGGCGGAGTTCTCTCAATGCCGTTGGTACCGCTGAATCAATGGGCATTGTCTATCCCCTTATTTTTCAAGTAATGAACTACGCGGTGTTCGATGCTCGATGCTCGATGCTTGATGTGCGTGAAACCCCAAGCAATTAAGTGGTCGTGAAGCTAATTGCCTGCATCGGGCAAACGTCTACTGCGTTTTCAACGTCTTCGAGACGGTCGTCGGGGACTTCCTTGGTGTATTGAATATTGCCATCGTCGTCAAGTTGGAAAATATCCTCGGCCTCAAAGACACACTGCCCATAGTTTTGGCAGCTGTCCTTATCGATGTTGATTGTGATCATTGGTTCTCCTTTTTAACGTATGTTAACTTAGGAAGTGATGTCCTTGCGATCAAAACGCCAATAGGCAATCGTGACAAAAACAATGAAGCTCACCACGGAGTAGGCAACGCCACGGGACATTCCAGTCCAGTCAATTTCACGGTTGAGTGCGCCAATCCATGCGGCACCATAATCGGTGGGAAGCCATTGTCTGAGGTCACCGAGGGCATCAATTGCGTCGAGAATATTGCACACGATAACGATGACAACAGCGCCACCTACCGCTCCCAGAGGAACGTCGGTGAGAACGCTCAAAAGGAACGCAATACCAGCAGCAAACAACAGTGTTATGAAGATGTACACCGAAATAATTGACATTCGCCACAATGCCTCAGAATTACTGAACACACCGGCAGTTGGAGTGGAGAGATTCCCACTGCCAAAAGCGATCAGTCCCACAAGATATGAGAACACAACCAACACCACAATCGAAGCAAATGACAACAGCAATGCCACGGCCAACTTGATACTCAGTAATCGTCGACGTGGTACTGGCGCGATCAACAGATAGCGCAATGTTGACCAGGAAGCTTCACTTGCAACCGTGTCACCCGCGAACATTGCGACCAAGATGAGAAGCAGGAAACCCGATGCAAAAAACATCATGGTGAGAGCGAAGTTCCACCCACCCGAGGTGGCTAATCCCACTAAGTCAAGGTCTCCGTCACCAAATCCGCCGCCACCACCGTTGTTGTCAGAGGACGGGCCAAACTTGACGGCTGTCACCACGATCAAGGGAAGTGCGATCACGAGAATAAGGGCAACTAGGGTCCGCTTGCGCTTGAGTTGACGGATCAATTCAACCCGGAAAGGAAGTGCTTTTTTGGTTTTCATGATTGACCCACCGTCAAGTCCTCCCCAATCATGTCAAGGAAGACATCTTCTAGTCGGCCACCCGTGCGACCGGCGAGTAGATCAGCGACCTTGCCTGTTGCAATGAGTTGACCGCGATGCATGACCACGACGTGTGAACATGTTTGTTCAACCTCGCTGAGCATGTGACTAGAAACAATAACCGTGCGACCGGTGTCTGCGTAACTCTTCATGACCTCTCGCATCGATTTAATCTGGGGTGGATCAAGCCCATTGGTGGGTTCATCGAGTACAAGCAGATCGGGTTTTCCCAACATGGCTTGAGCGATTCCCAAACGCTGTCGCATTCCCTGGCTATAAGCCTTTACTTTGCGGTCAATAGCGGTACCAAGATCTGCAATCTCGAGAACTTCTTCGAAGTAGGGTTCGCCAACCCGACCAGATGCTTTCCAGTAAATTTCCAGGTTTTCACGCCCACTGAGGTGGGGTAGGAAGCCAGCGCCCTCTACGAGTGCACCCACACGCGAAAGAACCGGGGAGCCAAAAAATACTGGGTGTCCAAACAGGGTGATCTCTCCCTGGGTGGGTGCGATCAGGCCCATCATCATTCGCATTGTTGTGGTTTTTCCAGCGCCGTTAGGACCGAGTAGGCCGAGTACAACACCGCGTGGGACTTCGAAACTGACCCCCTTGACCGCTTGGTAGCCGCCTTTATAGGTTTTGTAGAGACCTTCAATCACCACGGGTGGATCATTGCGTGAGTCGGCGTACGCATTCTCGTGCGCTGGTTTTGGTTCACGTGGACGCAGCACGAACAGAATCACACCTGCGATTGCGAGTGCCGGAATAATCAATAACAGCCACGCGAACGTTGCATCTGCGCCACCAACGGGAGTTAAACCTGTAACTAGTGGAACGGCAATTACACCCTGAGTCATTGCAACGGTGTATAGGCGCTCGTCAAGGGGCATCCGGTAGGCCAGGTCTGTAGTGCTCACAACGAGGCGGAGTGAATCACCGGCGTTTGCCGTTAAGGCAATCGCGGGGAGATCCACGGTCACGACCTGTGGAGTAGGTCCGAGTGAGTCGAACCGTACCGGCGCAACGAGTCCCTGGGGCAAACTTGCTCGACCATTTGCACCGACGACCTGCAGGCTCAAAAAGAAGACGGCGTCGGTGACTTCGTTTTCGGATGCGAAAGCTATTTCAACTTGGCTTGAACCAATTATTTCGGTGGCAGTATCCAATGGTTTTGACTGGAAAAATGCACTCTGGCCGGGGAAGGAATTGGAGAGGAGTGAGCCAAGGTTTCCGGCCAGTGAGCCGCCAAATCCCGGAATTGAACTGATAGCGGCCGGGCTTGCACCTGCGGGTGACAGGATCTGTTGTGGCGGACCCAGTACCGGTATTGATTGTTGCTCAGTACCAAAAAGTCCCGGGTAACTGGCGCCGGCAATAACGGTGGGCTTGGGTTGATTGTTTTGGATCGAGATTTCGCCCGACGTGAGTGTCACTTCAAAGGGTTCGGTTACGGCTGGGTTCTCGGGAGCTTCTTGTAGGTACTTCTCGAACCAATTAATTATCGATGTTTCGAGTCGGTCCCGTTCATTTGTGCCACCATCGTGGCCCATTCCGTGCCATAGAACTGAAACGGGCGTTTGTGGAGACGCTGCCATGATTTGTTGTGCATTGGCATTTGTTTGTGCGAGCGGAAAGAGTGAGTCAGCCTGCCCACCACTTATGAGTGACGGTGCGGTGATCTTGTCCGTGATACTGATGGGTGAGGATTCCCGCATCAATGCGCGGTTCACTTCGGTTACCTGGGCGGTTGTTGCCGACTGCGTGTAGGCGTTGCACCACTGCGGACTAAATCTTCCGCAGCGCGTCACTTTTCCATCGGTATTACGAAGGCCCACACTGAAAAAGAAACCGGTCCACAAGTTTTTGTACACACCGAGTTGTGTTGAACCTTGAATACTTTGACCAAAAAGCGATGATTCTAAATCATTCCACGTAATATCCGAGGCGAGCGCATCTACTCGATCGTCGTAGCCGGCAATAAGTAGTGCGAGTGCGCCACCGTAGGACCCACCGGCAAACCCAACGCGAGGGTCGTTGTCTCCGTCCTGTGTGACTTCGCTTCGTTGGGCCAAAAAGTCAATTAACCGGGAAGCGTCGGCGACTTCAAAGTCTGGCGAATTCATCGAGATTAGCCCGGTCGATTCCCCGAATCCGCGGGCCGAGTAGGTCAAGACCACAAACCCAGCCTGTGCCAGTTTTGTGGCCTGATCGGCGCTGCCGGCCTTGTCTCCACCGAAACCATGGGCCAGAACAACGGCTGGCGCGGGCACCTGCTCGGGAAGGTACAGATCCGCATCGAGTTCAACGGGGGTTCGGTCTAGTGCCGAAGTGGGACCAGCGGCGATTCTCAGGGCTTCGGGTTCGCCTGCGGCTTGGGCGGCTGGAGTAATGACCACTCCAGAAAGAACGAGCGCTGACCCAATTGCGAGTAGGCGCCGGGCAAATATCACGATCCCACTCTAATCGGGTCAATGATTGTTGCTCGTCCTGCTCACTCTTGAACACAGTTCGGGCGCACTAGCGCTGACCTGCGAAGATGCGGAGGTGGAATTAGTGAATTCAATCCTTGGCCCGAGCCAGCGCGAAGGCGCTTTGGCCGCGTTAGCCGACCATGAATTTGACGTGTTGGTGATCGGTGGTGGGGTTACCGGAGCCGGGTGCGCCCTTGATGCAGCATCCCGCGGGTTGAGTGTCGCCCTGATTGAAATGCGAGATTGGGCAGCTGGAACATCGAGTCGTTCGGGCAAGCTTTTTCACGGCGGTCTGCGCTACCTGGAGCAGTTCAACTTTGGCTTGGTCCGTGAGGCACTTAAAGAACGTGGTCTTATGCTGGAAAAATTGTGCCCCCACCTCGTTCGCCCAATTGAATTCATTTACCCGATTGAACATCGAATTTGGGAGCGCGCATATATGGGCGCCGGGCTTTTTCTCTACGACACGATTGGCGGAGCTGGTGCAGTCCCACGTCACAAACAATTGAGTCGTAAACAAGTACTGGAACGCGCACCCGGCTTATCGCGGAAGAGTTTGGTCGGAGGTATTTCGTTTTTTGATGCCCAAGTGGACGACTCGCGTCACACGCTGGAACTTGTCCGAACGGCGGCCGCATATGGCGCTGTGGCAGCTACTGCACTCAAAGTTATTGGTATCTCCCATGACCAAGCTGGAGCGGTCAATGGCGTTAATGTGAAAGATCTCGAAAACGGAAGTCAATTCCACATCTCGGCCAAGACGGTTATCAACGCAACCGGAGTGTGGACCGACTCACTTCAAAAAATGGCTGGTGGCATTTCCGACTTTGCGGTACAAGCGTCAAAGGGTGTTCACATTTTGGTTCCACGTGACCGGATTGACTCGGAAGTCTCGGTTTTTGTCAGAGCCGAAGACAGCGTGTTGTTTATTCGCACGTGGGGCGCTCACTGGCTGATTGGAACGACGGACACTCCTTGGGAGCTGGGACTTGATCACCC
Organism: Candidatus Nanopelagicales bacterium; assembly: GCA_044336805.1. Classification (GTDB taxonomy): domain Bacteria; phylum Actinomycetota; class Actinomycetes; order S36-B12; family S36-B12; genus UBA4592. The sequence goes on along the minus strand of JBIIOS010000031.1, from coordinate 2,407 downwards.
GGCTGCGAGCGCCACCGACATTGAGTACCTTTTACGAAATGTTAACCGCGTTCTTAATGTGGAACTCACCGTTGACGACATTGATGGCGTCTATGCCGGCCTGCGTCCGCTGATCAAGGGCAAAGAGGGTGCAACCAGTGACCTGAGCCGGGAGCACGCTGTTGAAACAACCGTTCCCGGTTTCACAACAATTGCCGGGGGCAAATACACCACTTACCGGATTATGGCCGAAGACGCGGTCAATGCGGCAATCGTTGATTTGGAAAGTCGAGGCCTTGTACAGGGTGTTCCTCAATCTGACACAGAAGATGTCTTGTTGATCGGCGCGACAAACTTTGATCAAGTCCAAACCGAGTTGAGGGCAACGGGAAAAAACTTTGGTCTCAACGCCAAAGGAATAGAACACCTGCTCGGCCGTTATGGATCGATGGTGGGTGACCTTATTTCGATCCTGAAGTACCGTCCTGAACTTGCCCAGCCGATAGCAGGTGGAGCGGGCTACCTGCGGGTTGAGGCTTTATACGCGGTAACCCATGAAGGTGCACTGCACATTGACGACATCTTGACCCGGCGAACCCACCTCTCAATTGAAACACCCGATCAAGGCTTGGAAGCGGCTGAAGAGGTGGCTCAAATTATGGGTGCTGAACTTGGCTGGAATCAGGAGCGAACCGAGGCTGAACTCGTGCACTACCAGGATCGAGTTGCTGCTGAACGAAAGGCGCATTTAGCCGTTGATGATTCTGGTGCAATGGCAGCCCGCAATCACGTGCGCGACGTGCGCCTCACTAAAGTTTGACCAACAAGTACTCGAGTGGAATGAAAGCGAGAATCGTGGAAAACGAAATTGTGGATCCAAATGAAATTGAAGTCGGCGACGACTTGTCAATCAACATTGTGCTCGACGAAAATGGTGAAGTTGTTGGAGCAGTTGCAGACGAAATTATTGTTGCTACGGGCCCACGGGGTTCGATAGTCGACGAGATAATCGATGTACTCGATGCCGACGGTGATTTGGTGATTGAAGATGAAATCATCAGTATTTACGATGCTGATGGAAATTTAATCGCCCGCGACGAAGAAATTCGTATTCCTCTCGAAGGTTAGTTCCTGGTTAACCCCCTTGTTATAGTTCATGACAAGGGGGTTACATGTTTGCGTTCCCAGTTCGCAAGGCTGCTCTTTCGCGACTTTTAGTGCTAGCACTGATTGCTGCGATCACACTTGGCTACTCGCCCACCGCGATCTCTGCCTCCAGTGTTGATCCGATCCGTCTTTTAAACTCCCTCCCTGTTTCTAATGAAGTGACTTCCGGCTACAACCGCGAGCTGTTTCGGCATTGGTCCGACCTTGATTCCGATGGCTGTGATACCCGCGAAGAGGTGCTCATTGATGAGAAAGTGGCTGGGACCGTTGTTGGTTGCAAGGTTGTTAATGGTAAGTGGGTGTCCCAATACGATGGTGTAACTACGACTAATTCGAGCAACTTTGACATTGATCATTTTGTCCCCTTAAAAGAAGCCTGGGATTCGGGTGCTTGGCGCTGGGACAGTTCAACGAGAGAGCGTTTTGCAAACGACCAGGGTTACGCCCTGTCCTTGATTGCGGTGAGTGCCAGTTCTAATCGTTCAAAAAGTGACCGTGATCCAAGTGATTGGCTACCGAGTGAAAATCTTTGCTTGTATGCAAAGAGTTGGGTTGGTGTCAAGTTTCGGTGGCGGTTGTCGGTGGACAGCCGAGAAAAAACAAAGTTGCGTCAATTGCTGTCCAATTGCAAGGGAACTATGAAGTTACCGGCGAGAGCCCAAACCACGACTGCTACTAACACGGCTCCATCGGGTTCAAACAGCAATTCGAGTCCACCAAATTCAGCAACCGACCCACGTTTTGAGACGTGCGGGCAAGCGATCGCAGCGGGCTACGGACCCTATATAAAGGGTAGGGACGCTGAATACTTCTGGTATATCGATCGGGACAAAGACGGGTCCGTGTGCGAATAATTCCTAGCCGGGAAGCGGCAGGAAAGAAATCGTGTCTCCTTCGTTCACCGCGGAGTCAATAACGGCAAACCCGGTTGAGCCGCTCAGCCCACGCAACATGGCCGAGCCGCCAAATTCGGCTGGCATGAACCCGGCAGCAGTGACCCTGCCTGGGACAAGTTTTGCCCCTGACTTACCAGCCGTAAGTGAGCGTGATGTTGTAACGGGAATCAAAGGTTGCAGTTGTTGACCCAGAAGTTTGTTCAGCATCGGTTGGACAAGTGTTGCAAGGGCAACAATTGCGGCTAGTGGGTTTCCGGGCAGGCCCACTACCGGGATTCGTTGCTCTGCCGGGTTGGGTACCGCTGCAAATTTCATGGGGTGTCCCGGTCGCACCGCAACGCCGTCAAAGTGAACCTCACCGCCTG
>JBIIOS010000089.1:0-7882 GCA_044336805.1 Candidatus Nanopelagicales bacterium | reverse complement strand
ACTCGGTTCACTTTCCCTCGTCAGGGTCGTGACCGGAGACTGTGTCTGGCTGACTTTTTCGCATCCAAGGAATCAAGCCAAATTGATGTCGCTGCATTCCACGTAGTCACCATGGGTAATGCGGTCAGCGTTGCAGCATCAGAACTTTTTGCTAAAGATGCCTACCGGGAATATTTGGAACTGCACGGACTTTCCGTGCAACTCACGGAAGCGCTGGCCGAGCATTGGCATGCGCGAGTCCGAAGTGAATTGAATTTTTCTTCTGAAGACTCACCGGACCTGCAGCAGATTCTTGATCAAGGTTACCGAGGTTCGAGGTATTCATTCGGTTACCCCGCGTGCCCAAATCTGGAAGACCAAATACAACTGTGTGAATTGCTAGATCCAGGTCGAATTGGGGTTGAACTATCGGAGGAATTCCAGCTCCACCCGGAGCAGTCCACTTCCGCGATATTGGTTCACCACCCGGAAGCAAAGTATTTTAATGCGCGTTGATGACCCCACAATTTCATTTGAATTCTTCCCACCTAAATCACCTGAAGGGGAAGCAAGCCTTTTTGCGGCAATAGGTGAATTGGATAGTGTGAAGCCCAACTTCGTCTCCATTACCTATGGTGCAGGTGGAAGTACACGTGAGCGAACAATCAAAATCGCGTGTGACATTTTCGAGAAAACCGGATACCGCACAATCGCTCACCTCACTTGCGTTGGGGCGACAAAGGCTGAAGTGCACGAAATTCTCCTACAATTCCAACAGGCGGGAATCACCGATATCTTGGCGCTGCGTGGAGATCCGGCACAGGGTCCAACAGCTCCGTGGGTCACGACCCCGGGGGGTTTTACCCACGCTGACGAACTAGTCGAGATGGCTCAGTCATTCGGATCATTTGAAATCGGCGTTGCCGCTTTTCCTGATGTGCACCCAGCCGCGACGGGATTTGACCAGGGCATTGAAGTTTTGTTGAGAAAAGAGCAGCTCGGCGCAACGTTCGCTGTCACGCAATTCGTGTTTCAGCCGGAGTCCTACGCACGGCTGATCTCAGAACTAGCAGACCGCGGCTCGAATTTGACCGTCTACCCGGGAATCATGCCCGTGACCAGTTACCCACAATTCATGCGAATGCTCGATATGGCCAATGGTGAAATTCCTATTTCACTAATGGCCCAGTTCGATCAGTACCGGGATGATCCTGACTCAATTCGAGAGTTGGGGATTGAGGTTGCCACCCGCGTGAGTGAGGAAGTTCTTGATGCAGGAGCCGAGGGTTTGCATTTTTACACGCTCAACTCAGCCAAGTCCACGCTAGAGGTGGTTAAAAGACTTGGTGTTCGCGACTACTAGCTGCTAGTCCAGCCCTCGCGCTTGTGAGCGCCATCGCAGAATGGCTTATTGGCGCTATGTCCGCAGCGACAAAGGAAAACAGATTCCGCTTCCTTTAATATGTTTCCGTCCTCGTCGAGGACCGTTACGGGGCCGGTAATTTGATCCGGTCCGTCTTTGAGTGGAGTAATTGTCACGCGATCGCTCATGGGATTACCTATTCTTTCTCGTTGAGTAATTTGAGAACCTCAGGCTTGAGGTCTTGGGGTTTTGTTGTCGGGGAAAATCGTTGAACTGTTGTTCCATCGGGACTGACCAAGAATTTGGTGAAGTTCCATTTGACAGCCGAACCTAGCATTCCGCCGGCGTTTTTTTTAAGGAACTTGAACACCGGGTGTGTTTTGGATCCATTGACGTCTACCTTTGTGGAGAGCGGGAAATTTACGCCATAGTTGATTGAACAAAATTCCTCAATTTGGGTGTCGTCGCCGGGCTCTTGGTGAGCGAATTGATCGCACGGAAAGCCAAGTACTACGAGCCCTTCGCTGCCTAGTTCTTCATAGATTTTTTGAAGCCCGTCGTACTGTGGGGTGAAACCGCATTTGCTGGCTGTATTGACAATCAAGACTGGCTTACCGCGGTATGCATCAAGACTGACTTCGTTGCCCTTGTTGTCAGTGAAACTGAGGTCATATAGGGACTGTGGATTGGTCATGACCATAGTCTCTCGCATGGTGGCCGGTATTGCCCAACGGCTAGGCTCACATGGTGAGTGAGCCCACCATCGCGCCAGAGCCGAAAGGGCGCAAAAGCCGTAAGGGGCTCATCTTTAGCATTGTGCTGGCCCTCGTTGTCATGGTGCTGCTTTTTTGGTTTATCGGTCAAAACGCCGGGGAGTACCGGAAGGCCTTCGCCGAACTTGGCGCAATTGATCCGCTGTGGAAAACCATGATTGGCGTTTCATCTTTGATTAACATTGCGATTTACCCGCTAACGGCCATAGCTGCCATTCGATCACTGAGTTACCTTCATGCATCATTGAGTCGCCAGGCTGGATTCACGTTGAGCAATATCGTCCCTGGTGGCGGCGCGGTTGCTGTTGCAACCCAGTACGCGGTCTTGGCCAAATACGGTGTCCCGCAGGCGAAAGCCGCCGCCGCAGTTTCAGCCGATGCAATCTTCACTTATTTATTTACTCTCGGTGCTCCGTCAATTGCTGTTACCCTGCTGGTTCTTGACGGCAGATCCACGGGTGGGTTTGTGACGACCGCTGTGATCGGGTTGATCGCCGTAATCATTTCCGTGATTGTGATTGTGGCGGTGCTCCGGAGTGAAAACGCTGCTCGAAGAATTGGTAGTTGGGCACAGAAACCGCTGAATACGGTTCTGAAAAGGATCAAAAAGAAGGCCCCTGATCTGAGCAGTATTTTGGTCCAGTTCCATGATCAAGCGGCGGATTTAATCCAAACACGCTGGAAGGCGTTGACCATCACAAATGTTGCTGCTCAGATGGCACCGATGTTGGTGCTGTGGGCCGCGCTTGAGGGCTTGGGCGTAACCCAATCCCAACTCTCATTAATAGAACTCTTTGCGGCTTTCTCAATTGCCCTGGTCCTCACGGCTTTCCCCATCACGCCCGGTGGGTTGGGGACAGTTGATGCTGCACTCATTGGACTATTGATCGCATTTGGTGTGGACAGCTCAACCGCGGTTGCAGCGGATTTGCTGTGGCGTTTGGGCTGGTTCTTGCCTCAGCTACTTGTTGGTGCACTCGCCTTGGCGAAATACGGTTGGGATCGTAAACGTGGACGTCACGTCACCACCTAGCTTGCCTTTTCCTCCAGCAACTCCCTGAAGTCGCTTTTCTGGCACACGCCACAATCCGGGCAATTCCACGAGTCGGGGATGTTGGAGAAGGGTGTACCCGGGGTGAACCCCTCGCGAATGTCACCGTTTTCCGCTCGGTAGGTGTACTCGCAACCTGTGCATTGTGCTGACCGCCACGAATTTACTGTTGTAATTAAGTTCTCATCGGAGAAACTCTGGGGAATTGTTGTGGCACCCGAATACTTGGCCAGGAACTTATTGCGTTTGGATGGCTGCAGGTTAGCGCGCGCGATGTCCCCGCCAAAGTGGCTCAGCACGCGGGGGTCCATGACGCGGGACCATGCAGGGGGAACTAGTGCCAACAGAATCATTCCCGCGTAACCCGTTGGGAGTACTGGACTTTCTTGATAAGAGAGAAGCGCTTGGTAGCGCCGGGTCGGCTGCGCGTGGTGATCACTGTGACGTTGCAGGTGGTAGAGCAAAACATTGGTGGCAATGTTGTCGGAATTCCAACTATGGCTGGGGTCAACGCGTTCATAACGCTCACGGTCTCCGGATTTAACTTTGCGCCGGAGCATTCCGTAGTGCTCGAGGTAGTTGACGGCCTCGAGCAGTGTTATGGCAATGAGCATTTGAATAATGAGATAGGGGAGAATCCCGATCCCCAGCCACAACAACATTCCGGCCCATAACACGAGGGACATGAGCCAAGCGTTGATGTTGTCATTACTGATTCGAAAGGGGTGCTTTTTGCGCCTAGCAATTCGATTCTTCTCGAGATTCCACGAACTTTTGAGTGAGCCGAGGACCGTGCGCGGCCAGTAGCGGTAAAAGCTTTCACCCATTCGGCTACTTGCCGGATCTTCCGGTGTTGCAACCCGGACGTGATGACCACGATTGTGTTCGGTGAAGAAGTGCCCATAAAAACTCTGCGCGAGTGCGATTTTTGACAACCAACGCTCGTATTTTTCCTTTTTATGACCTAACTCGTGGGCCGTATTGATTCCGATTCCGCCGATCATGCCAATTGAAATTGCAAAACCCACTTTGGTGATCGTGGACAAATCCCAATTGGCTATTACATAGAAACTGGCTGCGAATCCGGCGTACTGCAAAGGCAGGTAGGCGTAGGTCAAGATCCGGTAGTAGCGATCCGCTTCAAGTTTCGCGATTAAATCAGTGGGGGGATTGCGAACATCACGTCCCGAAATTAAATCAATGATCGGGACGATCCCGAGAATAAAGATGGGGCCAATCCAAAACCAGGCCGACCAATTCGTGAGCGAATACATTCCGATCGCGATGAAAAGCAATGCGGGCATCGTGATAGCGACCAGCCACAGATAGCGCTTGGAATCACGCCAACTTTGTGTTGAGCTCGCGGAAACGGTGCCACTTTCCATGGGCAAAGCATATAGCGATCACATGCCTATGGAAATTGATTCACCCAGCAGATACGCCTCAATTGTCCGTTATTCAACCTGTAGGCAAGGAATTAATCAGAAGATTCCGGACTCGTAGATTTATCGACGATTGCTTTCGCGCCACCTGGTTTGAGTGTTCCCACCAAATTGACGTGGCCATCGAGTAGTTGACCTTGGCTCGCGTAAAGCTCAAGTTTGGCTCGAGTGTCCGCAATATCGAGGTTTCGCATAGTGAGTTGCCCAATGCGATCGGTTGGTCCGAAGGCGGCATTTTCGGTGCGCTCCATCGAGAGCTTGTCCGGGTGGTAACTAAATGCTGGGCCTTCGGTTCGAATAATCGAGTAGTCGTCCCCGCGTCGAAGTCGCAGGGTGACACTTCCGGTGACAGCAGAGGCGACCCAGCGCATGAGGGATTCCCTCAACATCAATGATTGGGGATCAAGCCACCGGCCTTCATAGAGAAGTCGACCAAGTCGTCGACCTTCCGCGTGATAGCTGGCGATTGTGTCCTCGTTATGGATGGCACTGAGTAGTCGTTCATAGGCAATGAAAAGCAAGGCCATGCCGGGGGCTTCATAGATTCCGCGAGATTTAGCCTCGATGATTCGGTTTTCAATCTGATCGGCCATGCCTAACCCGTGCCGACCACCGATTGCATTTGCCTGAAGTACTAAGTCAACTGGTGAATCGAAAGGCGTGCCATTGATTTTTACCGGGCGACCTTGGACGAATTCAATGGTGACGTCTTCCGAGTCAATGTGCACACTGGAATCCCAGAACTTAACGCCCATGATTGGATCAACAATTTCCATGGATGCGTCGAGTTGCTCAAGATCTTTTGCCTCATGGGTTGAGCCCCAAATATTTGCATCTGTTGAATAGGCCTTCTCGGTGCTATCGCGATAGGGCAGTTTGCGTTCCTTGAGCCACTCACTCATTTCGTGGCGGCCGCCAAGTTCGGTGACGAATTGTGCATCAAGCCACGGCTTGTAAACCCTCAATTCGGGATTGGCCAGCAACCCGTAGCGGTAGAAGCGCTCGATGTCATTGCCCTTGTAGGTTGAACCGTCGCCCCAGATATTTACGCCGTCATCGAGCATTGCCCGAACGAGAAGCGTTCCTGTTACCGCGCGGCCAAGAGGAGTGGTGTTGAAATAGGTGCGTCCGCCGGAACGAATATGAAATGCCCCGCAGGCTATTGCAGCGAAGCCCTCTTCAACGAGGGCTGACTTGCAGTCGACGAGTCGCGCCTGCTCCGCGCCGTAGAGGCCGGCGCGGTCGGGGACTGAGTCAATGTCGGGTTCATCAGCTTGGCCTAGGTCAGCGGTATAGGTGTAGGGGATCGCACCGTGTTCGCGCATCCACGCCACGGCGACCGAGGTATCGAGACCGCCGGAGAAAGCTATTCCAACCCGTTCACCAACGGGCAAAGATGCGAGGACTTTGGACATGGGGCAACCTTAACCAATGAAAACCCCGGGATCGTTATGCCGTGAGGGGAATAGGGTGTTTCACCACCAACTATGAAATCTTGAGAACCAATTTTCCAAGGTTTTCTCCCGCGAAGAGGCGGTTCAGGGTAGCCGGGAATTGCTCGAGGCCGCCCTCAACAATTGTCTCGGGTGCGGTGATTTTGCCTTGGGAAATCCAGGTTCCCATACGACGCTGGGCAACGCTAAATTGTGATGCATAATCAAAGACGAGAAAACCCGTCATGGTTCCTCGTTTCACCAGCAGGTTCATATAGTTACTGGGGCCAGGGGTTATTTCGGTTGCGTTGTATTGGGAGATAGCACCACAAATAACGACTCGCGCGCCGAAGGACAGATAGGCAAGATTTGCATTGAGCATGTCACCACCAACATTGTCAAAATAGATGTCCACACCCTTGGCGCCCACCGATTTAAGTGCTTCACCCAGAAGTTTGCGAATGCTGGTGTCCTGCTTGTAGTCAATGCAGTAGTCAAAGCCGAGGGTATTCGTTACGTAGTCACACTTATCGATGCCACCGGCGATGCCGATCACCGTGCATCCGTTAAGTTTTGCGATTTGTCCGACGACACTTCCCACGGCTCCTGCTGCAGCCGAAACCACGACAACGTCGCCTGCGCGGGGTTTGCCAAGTTCAAACAAACCAAAATAGGCGGTCATACCGGTCATGCCTAATGCGCCGAGGAAGTACGAAAGAGGGGCCAGCTCTGAACTCACAATATTCACGCCGGAGCCATCGGAAATTGCCATTTCGGTAGCGCCGAATGTTCCTACTACTTGAGCACCGACCGGGAACTTGGGATTCAATGATTCTGTGATGGTCCCCACGGATCCTGCCCGCATGATTGCGCCGATTTCTACCGGGGGAAGGTAGGAGGGGCGATCATCGAGCCACCCCCGCATCGCAGGGTCAAGTGAAATGTATTCCACGCGGACGCAGAATTGACCCGGTGCGAGGTCGGGTAGTTCCTCTGAATCGATTGCCCACGTGTCCGAGTTGGGAACTCCGGTTGGGCGTTGGGCAAGGCGGACGGCGCGAAATGAGGTCATGACGGTAAGTAAACCGCATGGGGTGTCATTTGGCGAACGAATTAGTGCTTGCGCGTGGTGTTAGCTGAGGTAATAACCTTGATCATGCCCACATTGCCCGGAGAAGTACCACCGAAGTTGTTTCCCATTTTGGGAGCGGGACGCATTGTTATCGGCGCGGGCCTGGTTTTTGCCCCCGATGGATTAGCTCGTGGTTTGGGGATTGACCCCAGCGCCGCTCAACAATCTCGTTGGCTGAGCAGGCTCACGGGCGCACGTGAGATCGCAATTGGTGTTGGAGCTATTCGAGCGTGGCGCCGCAATGAAGATCCGTCCGGTTGGATTTTGGCGCAGGCCATAAGCGATGGAACGGACGTCGTGGCATTTGTAGTTGCGGCGGCATCGAGGAAAGTCTCGTATCGGCGGGGTATCGGAATGGCACTTTTTGCGGCATCAGGAGCCGTGAGTGAAGCCTTGACATTTATTGCTTTGGAGAAAAAGCGCAACCAGGGGAATTCACTATGACGGAATTGATGCGCGTAGATCTTTGGTCTGACGTTGTGTGTCCCTGGTGCATGATTGGAAAAGCGCACCTCGAACAAGCGATTGAGCAATCTGGAATTGAAGTGGAAATTCATTGGCGGGCATTTGAACTCGACCCTAATGCGGTCGCCGAGTGTTCGACAACCATGGTGGAAGCACTGGCGGTGAAATATCGCATGAGTAACAGTGATGTGAACTCAATGGTTGATTCGATGACTGAACGTGCAACAAATCTTGGACTCGTATT
>JBIIOS010000118.1:0-5459 GCA_044336805.1 Candidatus Nanopelagicales bacterium | reverse complement strand
AGTATCTGTTCCTTTAACTTCGATTTCGTCATCAATGACTGACTCGCGTACGTATGTTGCAATCAGGAGTCCGCCAAGAATCGCGCTGAAGATTACGGTCGGGTATGACCACCACGTCGTTTCAATTGCGCGACCAAAAATTGGGTTAGGAATCACAGCAGTGGGTAGTGCGATCAAGAATCCAATGGCTAAACCAGAGATCAACGCGGCGTACCAGCGTCGAGATGACCATTGAGACATGGCATTGCGCCAGATCCGGGGGCTAATCTTCAGACTTGAAAACGTCAACATTTCTACAGGTTATCCCATCGACTCACCGGTCGATGAATACCCGCGGGGGTATACACTAGGACTAAAGGAGCCAACGTGAGCATGCCCGAGTTACACACCCAGCCGGCTTGGTACGGCTCCGTGATGGGCACGGGAGCTGCATCAACCCTTTTGTTCATTACCTACGACACGGTTCAGTGGTCGGTTCTGTTGTGGGGTGCGATCGTCCTGCTCTGGGTGGCAACGGCGATAGCCGTTCTGCTGTGGCCCCGCTACTTTCGCAGACTGAAGAAAAGGCATGAACTCGCACACGAGATAGCCGATCCAACGAGCGGCGCAATGCTGGCGACATTTCCTGCTGGAATTCTCGTTTTAGCCATTGCATGGGGAGGTGTTGGTCAACAAAGCGTTCCGAACAATATTGCGTTAAGCATTGGTGGGATTCTTCTCATCTTGGGCGCATTGATAGCCCTGATTTATTCGCCGGTATGGGCCGCGGTGATCAGCAGGGTTGAAGTTCCTTTGGATAAAGTCAACGGTGGCTGGTTGATACCGGTCGTCATGAACCTGTTGGTACCCGTGGCCATGTTCCCCCTGATTAGCGAATTTCCCGATCAGGCCCCCGTTCTCATTGCAATTGGGTTTGGTTTCCTCGGTATTGGCGCTCTGCTTTTTACGGCAGTATTCGCACTTCTCATCGTTCGGATCGCAACCCGGGGATCCCTGCCGGCCCCACTAGTACCATCACTATGGATTCCACTTGCCCCCGCGAGTGTCTTTGGGATAGGAATCATCCGGCTTTTTGAAGCAGGGGTCGAAACTGGATTAATCAATGAGGAGTTATTGATACTCGCCGAAATAATGGCGGCAATGGGGATTGGTTTCGGAATCTGGTGGGCGATCTTCGCCGGAATTGACATGCGGCGGGCCGTGGAAAATGGCGGAATCCCGTTTCACCTTGGCTGGTGGGGTGTTGTCTTTCCAGTTGTCTCGATGGCGGTGGGGATTAACTTGCTGGATCAATTACTTGATTCGGCGGTTATCGTTCCCCTCACAGCGACCACGATCGGTTTCGGCGTTTGGCTCTTTGTCTCTAGCCGGACAATCATCGCCGTGATTGCGGAACGAAAAAGGAAAACCACGACCGAGTAATGTGTAACCCGGTGCCTGCTGGCAGGAAGGCTGACGGCGCACCAGCCGCATTGCAACGGTACATCTGCACTGTGGGTTTATTAAGGACTTAAGTGACGCCAAACCTCAAACCAGACCGTATGCACACCCCGGACCAGGCCCTCGTAGACGTTGTCTTGGCTTATGTCACCGAGCGTTTATCAATACAAGAAACACCGATTGACGGTTTCGGTGACCGAGAAGAAATGCGGAAGGCACTCGAAGGCCTGATCGGTCCAGAACCTAAGGACCCTGCCGAAGTCATGGGAATCTATGAGAAGTACCTCTCCGAAACCGTTTTATCTGCCGACAGTCCGCGTTTTTTTGGGTTCATCCCAGCGGCGCCCACCAAAGCATCCCTCCTGTTCGACATGGTCGTTTCGGCGGCGTCATTGCAGGGGTGTTCCTGGCTTGAGGCGGCTGGCGCGGTCATGGCTGAGAACCAAGCATTAAGAACCATGGCAGATATTGCGGGCATGCCGCAGAGCACCGGTGGAACATTCGTTTCCGGGGGCAGTGCGGGAAACCTGTCAGCATTGGTCGTCGCGCGCGACACGGCACGGGCAAGCCGCGCGGCCAATGGGCTTCCGCTCTACCAACTACAGGTAGTCGTGAGTGATCAAGCACACTCTTCAATTGAAAACGCACTTAACATCGTTGACATGGGTGCAATCGTTATTCCCACACTTGATGGCTGTATGACCCGTGAAGATCTTAAACGGGGGCTTGCCAACCAAGATCTTTCTAACGTCATAGCAATTGTTGCCACAGCTGGAACCACGAACGCTGGGATAATCGATCAACTTGATGCAGCAGCCGATACAGCAGAAAGTCACGGCTGGTGGTTCCATGTTGATGGCGCCTATGGTGGCGCTGGGATGCTCGATCCAGAAAAACGAACTCTCTACACGGGTATTGAGCGCGTTGACTCACTCGTCATGGATCCGCATAAATGGTGGTTCGCACCATTTGATTCAGCAGCGCTGCTCTACAAGGATCCGCACCTCGCGAAAGCGGTTCACACCCAAGACGCCTCTTATCTTGATGTGATCCATGCCGGGGATCTCACCGAGTTCAATCCCAGTGATTTGGCATTTCACTTAACTCGACGAGCCCGCGGCATGGCACTCTGGTTCTCCCTCGCAGTCAATGGCCTGGACGCCTACCGCGACGCCGTTGTCGCTGGAAACACGATGGCGCGGTACGCGGCAGATCAGATAAAGGCGCACCCTGATCGTGAACTTATTCGCGAACCCGATCTCTCCGTCGTGCTTTTCCGTCGCAAAGGATGGACTGCTCACGACTACGACAAATGGTCAACTGATCTGTTGTCCCAGCAGGTTGCATTCGTTACTTCGTCAACGTGGCGTGGAGAAACAGTAGGTCGACTGGCATTCCTACACCCAGGAACGACCACTGCAATGGTTGACGAAGTCCTCGCTGCGCTTAATTAATTGTTAGTCAATTAGTTGTTGCGCAGTTGCATTTTTTCAAGACCCTTCCACGCAAGTGGAAGCAGTCCTGCGGCCAATGCAATCTTGACGGCATCGCCGATCAGGAACGGAACAACACCAAGACTCATTGCGGTTGCCCAGTCGACATCTATTGCGAACTTGAGCCAGGTAACACCAACCGCGTAGATCGCAATGTTGCCAACGACCATCAAACCAGCGCTGCGAAGTGCTGTTGTTGATGCTCCACGCTCAGCGAGACGACCGACGATGAAAGCCGCGACGATGAATCCGAGAATGTAACCAAAGCTGGCACTTGCGAAACCGGAGCTACCTTCGGCGAACCAGGGGACACCAACCATGCCCGCGAGGAGATAAACAACCATGGACAAAGCACCGCGAAGTGATCCAAGGGATGCTCCGACCAGCAGCACTGCAAAGGTCTGAAGGGTAAGGGGAACGGGGGTGAACGGAAGCGGGATAGCAATTTGAGCGGCGATACCGACGAATGCGGCGCCACCCACAACGAGGGCAATTTGAGCGATCGCGGTGCGTGATGCGAAGTCAGCTAAAACGCGGGGGGCCGGGGTTGCCATTGCCATGTGAAATCAGTCCTTTTCTTAGTTGTGAAATCCGCAATGACCGAAGCCTGACGGACCAATTATGTGCCAGAGTATAGGGGAGATCGATTGTTGCCGGGGCTGGATCACGTTATTTGGACATGATGTCGACGCTCTTCGAAAACAAGCCACGATTAACTGGACAATGGTTACAGAAATATGATTTAAGTCACATATAAAGTTTGAGAAAGGGTGGAACCCATTTAAAGAATTTCGTGGATTGTGTAGCGCGGCCCAGCCTTAACACGGTCTCCGAATCCGATGCACACGATGGAGTTCAACCACTCGTATTTCTTGGAACCCGTTTCGAAAGATGGAACGATTCGAAAATAGTATTCGGCGGGGTCAACGTATTCACCCGATGCAATGCGCGCGAGCACCGCAGGGTCTCCCGTGCGGATGCCCTTGTAAGTCATAAGAATGTGCTCGCCGTCATCAGTTTCCAAAACAAGCCGAACGTCAAGGATCAATGCACCATCGGCTCGAGTCATAGCCCAGTCGTGCCCACCTGCCGGCATGATTATGCCGTTGAGGCGCTCACCCGTAAAAGTTCCGCCAGCTACCGGAACAATCTTGCGTTGACCATACGGAGTGCTCTCCATCATCTGGGGCGGAGACAACTCGGCCTCCAATACAAATAACTCCCGTGTGGCGATTGTCATGATGCCCCTCCTTCTTGCTTGGCTACTCCTTGAATCCACAGTGGAGAACGCTTATTGAGGTACGCGGACATGCCCTCTTGCCCTTCGGGGGAAGCGAAAACTTCTGCGGAAAGTGCACGTACCCACTCAAAGCTTTCGTCCCGAGGCAATGTGGGGACCCGACGGAGTAGTTCCTTGGTGTGACCTACCGCTTCTGGGCCAGCGAGGACGAGCATCGAGCAGTATTTACCGACCTCATCGTCTAGTTTTTCTGACACAACAACAGAGGTGAGGAGTCCGGCGCGGAGGGCGCGGGCTGCATCTACTCGGTCGCCCGTGAGGAGGAGTTCCTGTGCATCGCGACGGTTCATGACCGCAAGGCAGGGAACCGAGATAACTGCGGGGGCCAGCCCTAAGCGCACCTCACTGAATGCGAACTTCGCTTCGTCAACGGCAATCGCAATGTCGCAAGAAGCCACGATCCCGTTTCCCCCTGCTGCAACGTGGCCCTGTACTCGAGCGATTGTCACTTTTGGACAGTCTATGATTGCCTTTAACAACTTCACCAATTCGGTTGGACCTGAGTTGGTGAAACTGTCCTTTGATGAATCGGTTGAGGTTGCAGCAGAGAGGTCTGCTCCCGAGCAAAAAGTGTTTCCAGTGCCAGTAATGACGATAACTCGCACGGCGGGATCTAAACCGGCCTGCTCAAAAAAACTGCAAGTCATTGCCATGGCTTGCGGACTTAGCCGGTTCCGTAAATCCGGACGGTTGAGAGTCACCGTCGCAATTGCATCAGTCACTGTATAAGTCACTGATTGGGCGGTATCTTCTGTTGGCTGCGTCACTTAAAACTCCTTTTCACCTGGTCCGAACATTACTAAGGCTAGGATTCTGACCTCGAGCGAATCTAAGGAGACCGACAATATGCGCACCTTTACAAGTGCAGAAGAGATCACCGCCGCGGTTGGTGAGCCGTTGGGAAGTAGTGAGTGGCTCACGATTGACCAGGCGCGCATCGATGCTTTTGCCGACGCGACCGGGGATCAGCAGTGGATCCATGTCGACGCAGAACGTTCTGCGAATGGCCCATTTGGCAAAACAATTGCGCACGGGTATTTGACCTTGTCGCTGGTGGTCGCATTGGGGCACGAGGTGTTTGCATTTGATACCGGCCGGCCCATGATCAATTATGGAATTAACAAAGTGCGATTCCCGAGTCCGGTTGGAGTAAATTCGAGGATTCGAGCGGTTGTGTCGATTGTGGGCGTTACTCCCGTACCAGCCGGCACTCAAGTCACCATGTC
>JBIIOS010000091.1:0-7620 GCA_044336805.1 Candidatus Nanopelagicales bacterium | reverse complement strand
TCTTCTGGAGGGCTGGTGGAGACCGCCCAAGGGCAATTTGGAACGGAGGTGGTTGCTCAGATCCAGGCAGCAGGTGAGGGTGGAGGAGCTCTTCAACCGGCCCGATTCGTGGGAGTTGACGGACCTCGGTGGTTCTTGCGGGCGGTGTTTATGGGTAAGGCAGCTCGGGATCAGGTGGCAGCTACTCGACTCACGGAGGTTCTTACGAGTGCGATGGTGTTGCGCGGAAGCGGAGCAATGGCACCGGGGGCCCCACTGGTAATGAATTTGCCCGCCAATACAAACACGGCTAATGCTTTGCCGGTGAACACGCCGAATCTGAATCCATTTGTCCGTGGACCTGAAATCACAGAAACCCGTTAGCACCGATGAATGCGATTAGTCGCGCGTACCGCAAATTCACTGCTTCCACCGCAGAACTTGAATCAGAAGAGTTACGAGATAAATTCGGTAATTCGGGCGGCATCCAAACGCAATTAATCGGTCAATGCGAACCTGGGGCCCAGGTCGAGGTCGTAGGTAGTATCCGAAGTGTCAGTATTGCGCCGTCGAGCAAATCCCCAGCACTTGAGATTGAACTCTACGATGGTTCAGGAGTTGTTACCGTTGTGTGGATGGGGCGTCGAATGATTCCTGGAATCGTTGCAGGTCGCACCGTGAAAGTGTGTGGGCGCCTAACGTGCAATGCCGATCGGCCGATTATTTTCAACCCACGATATGAATTGAGACCCCTGCCCAGATGACTAATCCCGAACAGCTTGATCCTGATTCGGAGCCACGCCCGAATTCAGAAAGTGAACACGTGACTCCCGCAGATATTCGCGCCGAGCGAATAATGCTTGATAAAGCAATTGGTGGGTGGCGCGGTCTTTTTGACAGTGGTGCGCCGACACTCGTTTTTGTTATTGTCTACTTGATTCAGCCCGATAATCTGCAGATTGCCCTTTGGTCGGCACTGACAGTAGGTATCACAATTGCTGTTTATCGATTGATTCGTAAAGATTCACTTCAGCAGGTAATTACTGGGCTGGTGGGTGTAGGTATTGCAGCCGGGTTTTCGGCATGGACCGGAAAAGCCGAAAACTTCTTTCTTCCTGGTCTGCTGACGAACGCTGCCTATGGAACTGTCTTCTTGATTTCGATCTTGGTGCGTTGGCCAGTGTTGGGTGTCTTCCTTGGTATTTTCAGTGGAACAGGCATGAAGTGGCGCACCATTCCGGAGTACAGCCGCGCGGCGGCTGCGGCAACGTGGATCTGGGTCGGCATGTTTTTTTTACGGCTGGCAGTCCAACTTCCCATTTTTCTGGTGGGGGCAATTGGTGCGCTCGGTGTGCTGAAGGTCGTTATGGGTTGGCCGTTGTTCTTAGCAGCCGCCTACTTCACGTATCGAATCTTGCAGCCGATCTACAACAAACTGGAAGCCGGCAAATCTCAGGCGTGACCCAGCATCTGTTGTAACGCTGACTCTTGGCGCGGTGATGCAACAAAAATCAGTTCATCGCCTATTTCCAAGGGATCGTCAGCGGTCGGGGCGATTACTCGGTCCCCCCGGACTATCGCAACAAGTGCTGTGTCCTCTGGCCAACTCTGAGCACCGACTCTCTGGCCGGCAACAGGGGAGTCTGAGGCCAAAGTGATTTCAACAAGATCCGCCTCACCTTGCCGGAATGAGAACAGTCGGACCAAGTCCCCAACGGAAACAGCTTCTTCAACCAGTGCTGACAGCATGCGGGGAGTTGATACTGCTACGTCAACACCCCAAGTTGAATCAAACATCCATTCATTTTTTGGATGATTAACCCGAGCAACAACGCGCGGGACACCAAATTCAGTCTTGGCCAAAAGTGAAACGACCAAATTGACTTTGTCGTCACCGGTCGCGGCCACAACAACATCGCACTCAAAAAGACGAACTTCTTCGAGGGCGCTAACTTCGCAGGCATCAGCCATTAAGACTTCGGCACCCTCGACTACTCCGGGTCGGGCCTGAGCTGGATCGCGGTCGATGAGTAAAATTTGATGGCCGTTTTGGATTAGTTCGCGAGCGATCGCCCTACCTACCTTTCCAGCACCTGCAATTGCGACTCTCATGAATTTCCCTTCTCTCCGAAGAGCGCAAGGCCTTCAATTCGCTCACGCTCTGCGGGTGGAAAAAGTAGGTGGACGGCGTCATCTTGCTGGATGACCAAACTGTCGGTTGGTAGGACCGCGGCACCATAGCGAGTGACGAATGCAATTCGAGCACCCGTTGCCTCTTCCAACTCCCTGGCGTTGCGCCCAAGCCATCGTTCGTGCAGGGGGACTTCCGCCAAAATCATGGAGCCGGTGCTATCAGTGAATTCCTCGGTTGCCCCTGTAGGCAGTACCGCTTTCATGATTTGAGTTGCAGTCCATGAAACGGTGGCGACCGTTGGGATGCCCAGCCGTTGGTAAACCGCCGCCCTTTTCGGGTCGTAGATGCGTGCAATTACGTGCTCGACACCGTAAGTTTCTCGGGCTACTCGTGCGCCTAAAATATTTGTGTTGTCACCACTACTCACCGCTGCGAATGCATGTGCTCGGTTGATACCGGCTGACTCTAATGTTTCTCGGTCAAACCCGATCCCCTTCACAGTGATTCCTGAGAAGCTCGGACTGAGTTTACGAAAGGCTGCGGCATCTTGGTCAATGATTGCGACTGAATGCCCCTGCTCGTCCAGTCGCGTCGCAAGTAGGGATCCAACCCGGCCACAACCCAAAATGACAATATGCACACCCGTACGCTACACGTCAGCGCCTGCGGTTGTCTCGGCCACACGAGGCGGGTCTACGCTTGGGGATCGTGTCGATCGCAGATGGCTTAAAAAGGGCGATTTTGGGCAAAGCCCTTCGTAGTGATCGGCTTTCGGAAACCTTATTGCCCAAGCGAATTGCCTTACCTGTTTTTGCCAGCGATGCCTTGTCGTCAAATGCATATGCTACCCAAGAAATTCTGCTGGTCCTTTCGTTAGGAGGGGCCTCACTATTCGCATTTGGACCGTGGATCGCGGCATGTGTCGTTGTGGTGTATTTCGTCGTCATTGCCTCATATCGACAAAACGTTCGCGCATATCCCAATGGTGGAGGGGACTACGACGTAGTTTCAACGAATCTTGGACCCCGTTGGGGTGTCTTTGTCGCAAGTGCACTTTTGATCGATTACGTGCTGACCGTAGCGGTTTCAATTTCGGCAGCAGTGGCAAATCTAGGTTCAACTATTGGGTTTGTCGAGCAACACAATGTTTGGTTTGCTGTGGGGGCGGTTGTTGTTGTGACACTTCTGAATCTACGCGGCGTTAAGGAATCTGGTGGAATGTTTGCTATTCCCACTTACCTTTTTATTGCGTCAATCTTCATAATGATCGGTGTTGCTATCTTTAAGGCGCTAACTGGACAACCGATGTTGGCGGAGAGTTCCACCTGGACAATTTCCCAAGAGGGAACATTGACCGGTCTGGCACTGGTTCTTTTGCTGGCGCGGGCCTTTAGCTCTGGTACCACAGCGCTGACCGGTATCGAGGCTGTCGCGAATGGAGTACCGGCATTCAAAGAACCTAAGTCAAAGAACGCCGCTACGACCCTTCTGCTTCTTGGGATTATCAGCATGCTGATGTTCTCGGGCATTACGTGGCTGGCATTGAAAACAGGAGTGAAAGTAGCTGAATCTGATGCGAACCTGATTGGGCTACCGGCTGGTGAAACACAAAAAACAGTAATCGTCCAAGTGGCAGCTGCCGTCTTTGATAATGCCGGCTGGGCCGTGTTGTTCATATCTTTGGCGACCGCCTTGATCTTGGCGTTGGCTGCGAACACTGCTTTTAACGGCTTTCCCATGCTGGGGTCGATCCTGGCGCGAGATGGTTACCTACCCCGTCAATTGCATACACGTGGGGACCGGCTGGCATTCAGTAATGGAATCCTTGCTCTTGCTGGCTTGGCCGTGCTTTTGATCATTGGTTTTCAGGCTGACGTAACAAAACTTATTCAGCTATACATAATCGGTGTTTTTATAGCATTCACGCTGAGCCAGTTCGGGATGATTCGACATTGGAGCAGTTTGCTAAAAACCGAAACCAACCGAAGGGAACGGCAGCGTTACTTTCGATCCCGCATAATCAATGCAATCGGTTTCGCTTTAACAGGAACAGTACTGATCATCGTGGTGTTCACCAAGTTCATGCATGGTGCTTGGATTGTCATCGTTGCACTCCCAATTATTTTCTATGTGATGTTGCGTATCCATCGGCATTACGACAAAGTCCGCCGGGAGCTAGCCACCCTTGAGACCGATCACGTTATGTTGCCAGCACGCGTTCATGCACTCGTGTTGGTCTCAAAGATTGACAAACCAACCCTCCGGGCGATTGCTTATGCCCGTGCTAGCCGTCCGACAGTCATTGAGGCGATTACCGCGAATGTTGATGATTCGGAGACGGAGCGCCTACAGCAGGATTGGGTTCGTAGAGATATTCCAGTGACTCTTCGCATTCTTGATTCGCCGTATCGAGAGATAACTAGCCCGATAATTAATTATGTGAAAGCGATTAGATCAGAGTCTCCCAATGATTTGATTGCTGTTTTTGTGCCGCAATATGTTGTTGGGCATTGGTGGGAACAGATCTTGCATAATCAATCGGCACTTAGGCTCAAAAGTCGCCTGCTCTTCTCTAACTCAGTCATGGTTATCAGCGTTCCTTGGCAACTGGAATCAAGTGAGCACAGTCTCGAAAATGACTTCTAAACCTGGACTGGAAATTGGAAAGCAATATCTGGCCGACATTGGCAACGTTGCCCACGGCGGTCACTTCGTAACGCACATTGACGGTTGCGTTGTCTTCGTTCGTGGTGCATTAACGGGTGAGCAGGCAGTAATTCAGATCACTCATAAAAGGCAAAAGGTCTATTTCGGCATAGCCGAAGAAATTGTGCGGGCGTCGGAGTTTCGTGTGATCCCGAGTTGTCAAGCCAGTGCGTTGTGCGGTGGGTGTGATTTCCAATTTATTGAACCAGTTCATCAAAGAACCCTCAAGACATCCGTGCTGAAGGAGTCATTACAACGTTTTGCTGCACTCGATCAATCCAAAGTAGATCTCCTCGTTGGTCCCGGGGTGCGTGGAATAGGCGACCCATCTGGGTTGGGGTGGCGTGAACGGGCACGTTTTGAATGGGATGACGGCTGGCAGATGCATCAGTACCGCAGTGACTCTCTTGTGAGCACGCCCCATTGCACAACGATTACACCAGAAATGAGCGAAGAACTCACTCGACTCGAGCAGACTGGGGGGCTTTCACCCGGTGAATACACTTTCGCGCAGGGGGTTGCGGGGGTCAGTTCCGTGGGGCCGTTGGGGCACGTCTCGGGACCACATTTGGTAAGTAGATCCTTCGCCGGTGTCAGTTGGGAAAGCAGCCCACGGGATTTTTGGCAATCCAATCCAGCGCTCCTGCCGGAAGTGTCGGATTACATTCGTTCTTTGGGAATTCTGTTCAAAGGTGCTGCGTGGTGGGACTTATACGCAGGCTCTGGAGTTTTCTCCCAACTACTGGCAGGAGAGATAGGCAGCGCCGGATCGGTCACCAGTGTTGAGGGAAATAGAAATGCTTCGCACCTTGCCCGAGAACGTTTTGACTTGGCTACTGATCTACCAGAGGCTCCTGTTCAGGTGATCAACAGCAGTGTTGAGTCCTTCGTGGCCCACATGCAAAAAGAGGGTGCAAGTCCCGAGGGCGTTTTCCTTGATCCGCCCCGTTCGGGAGCTGGAATTTCTGTGTGTGAGGCCTTATGTGAAATTTCACCGGCATTGATCCTTTATTTGGCATGTGATCCCGTTGCCCTAGCGCGGGATACCAAGGTGCTGTGCGGGAGTGGAGTTTACGAATTGACCAGTGTTGCAGCATGGGATGCGTTCCCGATGACCCATCATTTTGAGTCAATCGCTGTGTTTACAAAGATCAAAGTATCTTGACGTCAAGATACTTGTGATATCTTGCGCTCAGGAAATCTAAGCCGGGAGGTCTTGTGACTAGTCTGAATTCGTTCTCCGCAAGGGAAACCCTTACCGTTGGTGGTGAGGACTTCGAGATATTTGCCATTGATGCAGTCCCCGGCAGTAAGAACTTGCCTTTTACCCACAAGATTTTGTTGGAAAATCTGCTGAGAACCGAAGATGGCGCCAATGTGAGCGCTGAGACGATTGCGGCGCTGGGCAATTGGGATGCCAAAGCTGAGCCCACCGAGGAAATCCAATTCACCCCCTCGCGTGTTGTTCTTCAGGACTTTACCGGGGTTCCGGTTGTCGTTGACCTAGCCACAATGCGCGAGGCAGTGATAGCACTTGGTGGTGATCCCGACAAGATCGAGCCCCTCAACCCGGTTGAACTTGTTATCGACCACTCCGTTATCGCAGACTTCTTTGGAACCCCGGATTCAGCCGAACGAAATGTCGAGCTCGAGTACGAACGCAATAGGGAGCGCTACCAGTTCTTACGCTGGGGGCAAAGCGCATTTGATGAATTCAAAGTTGTTCCTCCGGGCACCGGAATTGTGCATCAGGTGAATATCGAAAATTTGGCGAGAGTAATCATGGCTCGTGGCGGCCAGGCATACCCTGACACGGTTGTCGGCACGGATTCGCACACCACCATGGTTAACGGACTCGGAGTGCTGGGTTGGGGTGTCGGTGGAATTGAGGCCGAAGCGGCAATGCTCGGTCAATCTGTCTCTATGCTGATTCCCCGCGTGCTTGGCTTCAAACTCACGGGTGAACTTCCACCAGGCGCAACCGCCACCGACTTGGTGTTAACCATCACAGAAATGTTGCGCGAACGTGGTGTCGTTGGGAAATTTGTTGAGTTTTATGGCGATGGTGTGAGTTCGGTTCCGCTGGCAAACCGGGCCACTATTGGGAACATGAGCCCCGAATATGGCAGTACCGTGGCCATTTTTCCCATCGATGAAGTGACTTTGAAATACCTCGCTTTGACGGGACGATCCCCAGAATCAATCGAGCTGGTGAAGGCCTACGCCCAACGACAGGGTCTGTGGCACGACACCAGCTCGCAGGCCACTTACTCAGATTCGATTGAACTGGATATGAGCACCGTGGTGCCCAGTCTGGCCGGGCCTAAGCGTCCACAGGATCGAGTGATTTTGTCGAAGTCTCAACCAATGTTTAAAAAAGCTGTCGCAGACTTCACCACGGCACCGGATCACAAGGTTCGTATCGATATTGCAGGTGAATCTGTGGAAGTTGGGCACGGTGCTGTTGGCGTTGCCGCAATCACTTCATGTACCAATACGTCAAACCCGTCCGTCATGATCGGTGCAGGGCTTCTGGCGAAAAAAGCCGTGGAGCGTGGCCTAACCCGCAAACCATGGGTCAAAACGACATTGGCACCCGGATCAAAGGTAGTTACTGACTACTACGAGAAGTCGGGCCTATTGCCATATTTGGAAAAACTTGGTTTTAATGTTGTTGGGTACGGCTGCACAACCTGTATCGGGAACTCTGGTCCTTTGATTCCTGCGCTATCCGCTGCGATAAATACTGATGACCTCGTCGTTAGCTCGGTGCTCAGTGGGACTAGAAACTTTGAGGGACG
>JBIIOS010000095.1:0-7291 GCA_044336805.1 Candidatus Nanopelagicales bacterium | reverse complement strand
AATGAATTACCTTGCTTCACCACCACTTGTTGTTGCTTACGCAATCGCGGGAACGATGGATATTGACCTCGTCAGCGATCCACTGGGATTTGACGAAGATGGCACTCCAGTTTTTCTCGCCGACATCTGGCCTTCAGCCACAGAAATTGAACAGGTGATCGCTGAGTCAATAGACTCTCAGATGTACATTGATAGATACCGAGATGTTTTTGCCGGTGACGAAGCTTGGCGATCCCTCCCAACCCCTACGGGCAGCATTTTTCAATGGGATGCACAGAGCACCTATGTTCGGCGCCCTCCGTATTTCGAAGGGATGCAACGCGAACCATCACCCGTCACCAACATCAGCGGGGCACGTGTTCTCGCATGGCTGGGTGACTCGGTCACAACCGACCACATTTCACCAGCAGGCTCAATTAAAGCTGACTCACCGGCTGGTATTTACTTGAGCGAGCACGGAATTGAACGCAAGGATTTCAACTCATACGGCTCGCGTCGAGGAAATCATGAAGTGATGATTCGAGGGACGTTCGCCAACATTCGGTTGAAGAACCTTATTGCTCCCGGAACTGAGGGCGGGTTCACCGTTGATTTCACAGACCCCGGCATGGGCGTCACGCCAATCTATGACGCAGCGATGAAGTACAAGAGTGATGGAATCCCACTCATCATTCTGGCGGGCAAAGAGTACGGTTCAGGGTCAAGCCGTGACTGGGCTGCAAAGGGCACTGCGCTTCTCGGAGTGCGCGCGGTTATTGCAGAGTCGTATGAACGAATTCACCGATCCAATTTGATTGGCATGGGGGTCCTTCCATTGCAGTTCGTTGAAGGTGAAAACGCTCAAACACTTGGCCTTAGCGGCAATGAAGTGTTTGCCATTGACGGCGTCACAGAGCTCAATGCTGGAATAACGCCCAAGCAATTAAAGGTGAGCGCGACGACACCAGAGGGAAGCGTGATTGAATTTGTTGCGGACTTGCGGATCGACACACCGGGGGAAGCTGATTACTATCGAAACGGCGGAATCTTGCAGTACGTCCTTCGTTCGCTTCTGTGACGAATACGCCTGCTGGGTGGCCAGCGGACTTGGTCTCCTCTTTCGACCCGGAGTTCTCGGGCCAGGTCACTCGTTGGTTGTTGGAGCGCCTGCCGGGTGAATTTCGAGACACGGAGATCAGAAACGATCCGATTGCGCTTTCCTGGGTACTTCGTGAGCGCCTAAAAAGTGATCTTGAATTGATGCGGCGGCTATATGCCACTGCTCGAGTCAACTCGGGAAGCACGAGGCCCTCGGAGCTACTAGAGGCCCTTAGCGAGGTCGGAGCACAGCTATTGCGCACCGAACGAGAAGCAAATTCTGTCGCCAGCGCCATCGAGGCGCTAGACCACGGCAAGATAAACACTTCTGATCTAGACTAGGCGGGTGCGATATTTGGCGGGAATCCGTGATCCCCGAGATGTCCGGGCCCTCCCGGCTGACAAGGTCCCCGAACTAGCGCGGGAGATCCGTGCGTTTTTGGTCGAGAAGGTCTCAGCTACTGGCGGCCATTTGGGGCCAAACTTGGGTGTCGTAGAACTCAGTATCGCCCTTCACCGAGTTTTTCGGTCACCAGAAGATGCCATTATTTGGGACACCGGTCACCAAGCCTACGTTCACAAAATATTAACCGGTCGTGCTGGGGATTTTGATTCGCTTCGCCAAGAAGGCGGCATCAGCGGCTATCCCAGTCGCAGTGAAAGCGTGCATGACATTGTTGAAAACTCACATGCTTCGACAGCCCTGTCCTACGCGGATGGACTTGCTAAGGCTTGGCAGCAGCGTGGCCTGCTGGGGAAACAGCACGTAGTCGCAGTTATTGGCGACGGTGCGTTAACCGGTGGGATGGCGTGGGAGGCCTTGAACAATATTGCAACGGGGGAGAGACCTATTGTGATTGTCGTAAATGACAATGCGAGGTCCTATTCGCCGACGATCGGTGGACTGGCTCACCACCTTCACACACTTCGAACCGCACCAAGTTATGAGAAGGTCATGGGTTGGGGTAAGCGGGTACTGCTGCGCACCCCTGTTGTCGGCCCCCCCGTTTTTGACGCCTTGCACGGCATGAAAAAGGGAGTTAAGGACGTTGTTGCGCCACAAGGTATGTTTGAAGATCTTGGGCTGAAGTATGTCGGACCGGTAAACGGCCACGATGAAGCAGAAGTTGAATTCGCCTTGAGTCGTGCCCGGGATTTTGACGCACCGGTGATTGTTCATGTAATTACGCATAAAGGTCAGGGCTACGCTCCGGCTGAGGCTGATGACGCTGATCGATTCCACGGTGTGGGTGTGATCGATCCTGAAACAGGACTACCTGTTGCGGCTGCTGGCCGAAGTTGGACGAAGGCATTTTCTGATGAATTGGTGTCAATTGGAAGAGTCCGACCGGATGTAGTTGCGATCACCGCAGCGATGTTAGGGCCAACTGGGCTCGATCAATTTGCGTTAGAGTTTCCCACTCGCACCTATGACGTAGGTATTGCCGAACAACATGCCGCGACGAGCGCGGCTGGATTGGCATTTGGTGGAATGCACCCGGTTGTTGCCGTATATGCAACATTTTTGAATCGGGCCTTCGACCAAGTTGTGATGGACTGCGCACTTCACAAAGCGGGGGTGACGTTCATTCTGGACCGAGCTGGCATTACCGGCGATGACGGAGCAAGTCATAACGGAGTCTGGGACATGTCCATGTTGCAGGTGGTTCCTGGGCTGCAGATTGCTGCTCCCCGTGATGAATCAACCCTTAAGCAGGCCCTGCGCGAAGCAATGAATATTAACGATGCGCCTTCGGTAGTTCGTTTTTCTAAGGGCACCGTTCCCCAAGATTTCCCGGCATTGGTTCGTGAAGGGTGTGTGGACGTTCTCGCTCGCCATGGGAATACGGAAGTGTGTATTGTGGCAGTTGGCTCGTTCGCCCAACTGGGGATAGACGTCTCCGAGGGTCTCAAAGCCCAAGGTATTGGAGCGCAAGTGCTTGATCCACGATGGGTGAAGCCGATTCCGCAATATGTCCTCGATCAGGCGGCAAAAGCCACACTGGTTGTTGTGATCGAAGACGGCATTCGGGCCGGTGGCGTGGGCGCTGCACTCAGCCAAGCTTTACGCGATTCGGGCGTTGACGTACCTCTACGCAACTTTGGTACCCCGATTGCATTTCTTGTTCATGCCAAACGAAACTCGATCCTCGCGGATCTAGGGCTTACCCCTCAGGCGATAACGCGGTCAATAACCGAGTGGATGGCTAG
This sequence comes from Candidatus Nanopelagicales bacterium, assembly GCA_044336805.1. Lineage (GTDB taxonomy): Bacteria > Actinomycetota > Actinomycetes > S36-B12 > S36-B12 > UBA4592. The sequence continues at coordinate 4,003 of JBIIOS010000095.1, read as the reverse complement.
CAGTGAGCGGGGCGAAGTGGTCGATTCTGTTACGCAGGAACGCTAGCAACCCCTGGGGCTAAAAATTGAGGATTGCTGTAACCCTCGCGATCGAGGTAAGGGGTGATCCCGCCGAGCCAAAATGGCCAGCCGGCACCGAGAATCATGCACAGATCAAGGTCCTGAGCCTCGGCGACTACGCCTTCATCAAGCATGATGCGGGCCTCTTGGGCCAAGGCTTTCAGCGCCCTTTCTCTAATCTGATCCGGGGTCATTGTGCTGGGTGAATCACCAAAGATCTCCGATACTCGCGGGTCCACCGACTTGTTACCTTTGTCATCCCACAACCAGACACCGGGAAGACCCGCAGCAACGAGTTGACCCATTTTCTCTGAGGCATGGAATCGATCGGGGAAATGCCCATTGAGGGTTTGAGACACGTGCTGGGCAACCGCCGGTCCGACCATCTGGACAAGAACGAAGGGATCCATGGGCAGCCCCATTTCATGAACGGCGGCATCGGCGTCAGCAAAACTTGCACCTTCGTCGACGCAGGCAATGATCTCACCAAGGAAGCGATTGAGCAGACGGTTAACGACAAATGCGGGCCGATCGGCCACTAAAACACATGATTTTTTGAGGCCTTTTCCGAGCGCAAAAGCGGTGGCAAGGGTCGCATCATTTGTTTTAAGTGCACGTGCGATCTCAAGTAATGGCATGAGTGCGACGGGATTGAAGAAGTGGAATCCCACTACCCGCTCGGGGTATTTCAAGTCAGCGGCCATTTCAGTGACAGAAAGCGAAGAGGTATTGGTGGCCAAAATGCAATCAGGTCGCACAAACTCTTCCAATTGTGCGAAGACGGTTTTTTTCACACCGAGTTCTTCAAAGACGGCCTCAATGACAAAGTCGGCATCGGCAAATGAGGCCTTATCGGTTGTGCCGGTGATGAGTGCTTTGAGCCGATTGCATTTGTCAGGTGAGAGACGACCCTTTCCTTGTAGTTTGTCCAGTTCTGCGTGAACATAACTGACACCTTTGTCCACTCGTTCCTGATCAAGGTCGGTCATGACAACAGGAACCATGAGATTGCGAGTGAAAAGTAGGGCAAGTTGGCTTGCCATCAGTCCGGCACCCACAATTCCCACCTTCGTGACGGGAAGAGCTAAGGATTTATCGGGAACCCCAACGGGTCGCTTAGCGCGCTTTTGCACCAGGTCAAACGCGTACAGGGATGCGCGCAAGGGATCTGACATCACGAGTTCGGTCAAAGCCCGATCCTCGGCGTCAAAGCCCTCGGTTCGCGTCGCTGTTTTTGCAGCGGCCACCAAATCAAGCGCGAGATAGGGAGCGCGCGATGCCCCATGAATTCTAGAGTCAATCTGTTTACGCGCACCTTCAATGATCGCATCCCAATTATCTCGATCAATCGGTGATCGCTGGACCTGGATCTCATGTGTGAGCACTTTTGCGGCCCACAGAATTGATTGTTCCAGGAAGTCAGCTGGTTCAAGCATGACGTCCATGACTCCAAGCTCCACTGATTGCTTGGGTTTCATCTGTTTGTTCTGACTCATGGAGTTATTGATAATCACTTCGAGCGCATTTTTCGGTCCAATCAGATTTGGTAGCAACCACGCGCCGCCCCAGCCAGGGATTAAACCAAGGAATACTTCAGGAAGGGACAGCGCCGCCGCATCAGATGACACGGTTCGGTAATTGCAATGCAGGGCAAGTTCTAGCCCACCACCCATAGCCGCCCCATTGACAAAGGCGAACGTTGGAACCGCAAACTCACCAAAGCGTCGCATGACGTCGTGCCCCAATTTTCCAAAGGCAGCAATAATCCTGGGATCATTCACCAAACCCATTGCAGAGAGGTCCGCACCAACAGCAAAAACGAACTGCTTCCCCGTGACGCCGACCGCAGCAACATCGGTGCGAGCTGCGATTTCGTCGAGAGCATTGTTGAGTGATGCCAGTCCGCTTGGTCCAAAAGTTGACGGGCGAGTGTGGTCTTTGCCGTTATCCAGAGTGATAAGCGCCATAGTGCCTGCAGCAAGTGGCATTGGGAAATATCGAACCCGAGCCTCGGTAACAATCTCATCGGGATTGACTACGAATGTTTCGTCCTGTGATTTGTTCATGCGTTACTCCCTGCGATATTTTCCCAAATAACTGTTCCACCCATGCCTAAGCCGATACACATTGTGGTTATCCCATATTTCGCGCTCGGATTCACGGTGAAATTCTTGGCCAGGTTGTTCATCAAGCGAATACCACTTGATGCCAATGGGTGTCCGACCGCGATTGCGCCACCCATGGGGTTTACTCGAGGGTCATCGTCGGCGATTCCAAAGTGGTCAAGGAAAGCCAACACCTGAATTGCGAATGCCTCGTTGACTTCAAATAGATCGATGTCGGAGATCGTGAGGCCGGTTCGAGCCAAGGCTTTCTCGGTGCTGGGAACGGGGCCGACTCCCATTACTTCGGGCTCGACACCAGCGAATGCAAAGCCGACCATGCGCATCTTTTTCGAGAGCCCCAATTGATCAGCAACTACTTCATTCGCTAAAAGTGCGGCTGTGGCTCCATCGGAGAGTCCGGAAGCGTTCCCAGCACTAACACGACCATGTGGTCTGAAAGGTGTCTTTAAACTCGCAAGTCCCTCAAGGGTTGTGCCGGGTCGGGGGGATTCATCCTCGGTTACCAAAATGCTGCCCAGTTCACCGCTACGGGCCGCCACCGGAACTAGATCTGGCTGGATGAGCCCGTCAGCGTATGCCTTTGCTGTCTTTTCTTGTGAGCGCAGTGCGAATGCGTCGGCTCGATCCTTTGTGAGGTGTGGGAAGCGGTCGTGCAGGTTCTCCGCCGTCATACCCATGGCCATGGCTTCGGGGTCAACAAGTCGCTCGGAGAGGTATCGGGGATTGGGATCCATCCCTTCACCCATCGGGTGATGCGTCATATGCTCAACGCCGCCGGCGAGTGCCAAGTCGTAGGCGCCAGCCATGATCGCGCTCGACAATGTTGTTACCGCTGTCATAGCGCCGGCGCACCACCGGTCAACCGAGTAACCCGGAACCGTGTTGGGAAGGCCGGCAAGCAGTGATGCAGAGCGCCCAATGTTCATACCTTGATCGCCGGTCTGGCTCGCCGCAGCGATGGCAACGTCGTCAATTCTTTCCGGCGGAAGGTTCGGGTTTCGACGAAGCAGCTCCCGCATTACTTTCACAATCAAGTCATCGGCTCGGGTGTGAGCGTAAAGACTGCCTGCCCGGGCAAATGGGGTTCGGGCCCCGTCAACAAAAACGACACTGGCGCGCTCAGTCATTGATCCTCCTTGTAAGTGCCCTATGTTACCCGCTAGTAACTTACTTTCACACCTACTACGGAATTTGCGCAACTAAACCTGGAATGCGACTCGGGGAAGGACTGGAGTTAAAGCAAATCCTCAATTGTCATTTGGTTGGGTTGTTGAGCCCGGGCTAGTAGAAGGATGGGAAGAACGAGCTCGCATTGCCACTCTCGAGCACCGCCCTCCCGAATCAGTTTCGAATACCAGGCCGCATCTTCGGTGGGCTCAGCCCAGCAGGCGCGACGAACCAAATCAGGCTGCATCAGGTTCTCTGTAGGAATATTTAATTCTTCCGAAATACGTGCCAACTCAACTCGAGTGAATTCCAGGCGCGCATGGGCGCCCGGGTTCTTATCAGCCCAAGCCTTGGGAGGTGGTGGACCTTCACTCCTGGGTGGTGGCTGGGGGAGTTCAGATTCTGGCAGTGATCGGGCACGTTCAACGGCGGCAACCCATTGTTTTTCATAACGACCTGCGCCCCGACCATTGAAGCCCTGAACCTTTAACAATTGATCGGCCGGTTTAGCCAGTGCCGCTGCCAAAATGGCCCGGTCGGGCAATATTCGGCCAGGGGCGATATCGCGACGCCGAGCAATGTCATCGCGGGTAAGCCACAACTCGCGGACGATACCGCGTGCTAGCGGCGTCTTTGCGCTGTGAACGCCC
>JBIIOS010000037.1:0-14842 GCA_044336805.1 Candidatus Nanopelagicales bacterium | reverse complement strand
TGCTCGCGAGGGCGCCAAGTGAGCAGAGCATCGAATTCCTGTTGAGCGTATTCACGTTTGCCGCTTTCTTCCAAACTTGCGGCGAGTGAGTCACGCAGTTCAACAAGTAGCTCAACATCGAGTGCGGCATACCGCAGCATTGCGGTGGAAAATGGACGAAGTGACCAATCTGCAGCACCGTGGCCTTTTTCAAGGTAAACGCCAAGTTCACTTTCCATCAGAGGACCCAGCCCCACTCGCTCTCGGCCGAGTATCCGACCTGCCAATTCGGTGTCAAAAAGTGAACTAGGTATCAAGCCGACTTCACGCAAGCATTCGAGATCTTGGGTTGCGGCGTGCAGAATCCATTCAACACCCACGGTCGCGGTGGCTATTGGACTCAAATCGGGGCAGGCAATTGGATCAATGAGCGCGGTCCCCGAACCGGCCCTTCGCATCTGAATCAAATATGCCCTTTGGGAATAGGTGTACCCGGAAGCCCTTTCGGCATCAAGTGCGAGTGGACCACTACCACGGCCCAGCGCTTGGGCGTACTCGATAAGCGCTGACTCGGTGGTAATTAATTCAGGGACGGGCTCCCGTGTCTCATGGGGGATCTTCGCCTCGATGTCGGCTTCAATCTCAACTTCACTGGCATCATCATTGCTATCCACGGCGTCGTGCGTGTGCAACATGGGCAACACCCTCGGGTAGCGGTACCAAGCCACCGGCGCACACGAGCACATTGATCCATGCGGTCAGGTGGGCACCTAAATCGTCCAGGGGCGCACCGGATTCACTCTCAATCGGAGTCCATGAGGATCGAATTTCCACAAATCCGTCAGCGGGGCGGTCAGATAATGTCCCAAAAGATTGACCAAAGTTCGAAGTGACGGTTCCGCCAAGTTCGGTGATTTGTAAGCCACCGGTACTCTCAAGAATCCAGCTCCAGGCAACCTCGCGCACGAGATCATCGTTTAACAAGTCAGATTCCAGCTCGGCACGCGCAAAGATAACCGCGCGAAATGTGCCACCCCACTCCTCAACACCATCGGGGTCATGCAGCAAGACAAACCTGCCAGAAAATGCGTTACTGTCGATATCTGTTGGTTCGGCTGTCATAGCCAAGGCAAACGGGGCCAAACGGCTAGGTGCCGGGACTTGAATCAAGGTGATGTCGGGCCGGACAGCTGCAGCACCGATTTGCTCGACGGTTAATGCAAACTGATCTGCTGCAGGGGTCACGGTTCGCACCTCTCAAGAGTAATGAGAGGGGTGGGATTGCTGGGGCTGGCGCGCCGCTAGGCAGACTCGAAGTTCACCGAGATTGAATTGATGCAATAACGCTGATCCGTGGGGGTCCCGAAACCTTCCCCGGAGAACACGTGCCCGAGGTGGCCCCCGCAACTGGCACAACGCACCTCCGTTCGGGTTTGGCCCAAAGATTTGTCCTCAAGGTAGATCACCGAGTCCTTCGCCAGCGGCTCGTAGAAACTGGGCCATCCGCAATGCGAGTCAAATTTTGTGGTGCTGGTGAACAATTGAGCGCCACAGGCACGGCAGGAGTACGAACCGACCCTTTTCTCGTTGGTGTATTCACCTTGATAGGCGGGTTCGGTTCCGGCTTCACGCAAAACGCGATATTCCTCAGAACTAAGTCGCTCCCGCCACTGCTCCTCGGTTAACACGGTTTCATATTGTGTGCCGTCAGGTCGCTGGGCTCCGTCTCGAGCCGGTGTGGATGTTGCCATTCCCTAAGAATAATGGACATGTCTTCTGCGCGCTCTTTAATGCTGGAAGCAGATTGGTGTGTGAAGATGTGCCTGTGATGGAACTCCTTGAAAACTCAGGCGCGTGGTTGTCCACCAATGAGTTGGATATCGCACGAGCTAGTCTTCCTATTGTCTACATTGACGCTATTCCAGTACGGGTTGACGCTAACGGGGAAGTGACCGAAGTCGGTTTACTTCTCCGCGTATTACCCGATGGATCTATTAGTAGAGCGGTTGTTTCGGGTCGGGTTTTGTATCGCGAGCGAGTGCGAGATGCAATCATGAGACACTTGGAAAAGGATTTAGGTCCGATGGCCTTCCCGAAACTCCCAGCATCACCGCAGCCATTCACCGTGGTTGAATATTTCCCCGATGAGAGCGTCACGGGTTTTCATGATCCCCGTCAACACGCGATTTCACTGGCTTACATCGTTCCTATCGAAGGTGATTGCGCACCCAGCCAAGACTCACTTGACCTCATTTGGGTAACACCGGACGCTGTCACAAGTCCTGAGTTTGAACTAGAGATGGTAGGCGGCCAAGGAAAGCTCGTGCGGATGGCTTTGGCCCATTGCGGTCTCTTACGCTAGAGCGCGCTTCATTTATTTGGTGACTAAATATTGGGCGGGAATTGGGGCGCGACTTTATTTAGCTTCCCAACCAAGGCCGCTGCTAAATCTTCCCGATTGAACGCATGGCCCATTTCAATAAATGCATCGTCGGCACTGTCGTTGAAACTGGCATTCATCGCTCTGAGTATTTGGGCTTTGATAACAGCCATTGATGCTGGAGAGCAATTCGCAACCAGGTCGTTTGCGCACGCATAGGCATCGGTTAAAGGATCATCACTTGCGGCGAGAACCAACCCATATTCGCAGGCATCTGTCCCGCTAAATGTTCGACCACTAATAAGAATGTCGGTTGCGCGTGCGAGACCGACCATGCGGGGGAGCAACCAAGCTATTCCGTACTCTGCAATAAGTCCTAGTCGAGAAAATGTTGAACTGAGTTTGGCGTCAGATTTTGCGAAGCGGAAATCGGCACTCATGGCAATTACAAATCCCAAGCCGGCCGCAGGGCCATTTATCGCGGTGATCACCGGCGTCGAAAGGTGAAGGTATTTCCCAGGAACGGTTTTGTGGCTCTGGCCATTGAGAAATCCTTGAACAAGTTCGGGATCCTCGCCCAAAATGCTCAAATCCGCCCCGGAGCAAAAACCGCGACCGGCTCCCGTTACGACAATTGCACGAACGTCTGGGTCACCGTCAGCAAAATCGAGGAGTTCAGAGTACGTGTGGATCATGTCGGGAAGTAGGGCATTTAACCGATCCGGACGGTTAAATGTGATGGTTGCAATGTGATCTTTGACGGAATAAGTCACGAATTCAGTGGCGGGAGGTAGAATCATGCACTATTCATACCAGCAAGGCCTCTTTATGAGTCTCATTGAGGTTAATTGAGGTTAAGTGAGGTTAAGTGAGTTCAATAGGTCAATAAGCGGTGATAAAAAACAGATATTGAATCGACGAAATTGGAGGGAATCGTGTCAAACACATTTGGGCAGTCGGCGCAGAAAAAAGGATTACGTATTACCTGGCGCGGGATCGTTTTAGTGATTCTGGGCTTTTTGCTTGCGCTTTTTGCCGTTCAAAATTTTAATACTGCCGAAGTGACTTTCCTGGGCATGGATTTCGACATATATGTCTGGGTAATTGTGGTCGTTTCGTTCCTGCTCGGGATGGTCCTAGGGGGACTGGTGCGTGGCACGGCTCGAAAGTTGCGTAAGCCCAAATTAGAAACTAAATAGCTCACATGTCGCCTGTAGTCCCACCAAAAGTTGCTTGGTTGCGCCCTCAATTGCTATCTAGGGCTGGGAGGCAAACGGCCTACTAACGTGCCAGACTAGGGGTATGACCGCGATGCTTGACGACCTAGCCACACTTAATCTGCTCAACGAATTGGAACCTATCGTTGAGAGGGAACTTAATCGACACATTGCTATAGCGAAGGAATGGTTTCCGCACGACTACATCCCGTGGGATGAGGCTCGCAACTTCGCGCACCTCGGTGGTCAAGATTGGACTCCTGAGCAAAGACGTTTCAGTGAGGCCGCCCGAACCAGTTTGATTATCAATCTGCTCACTGAAGACAACCTTCCGAGTTATCACCATGAGATTGCAACAATCTTTGGCCGTGATGGTGCATGGGGTGAGTGGGTTGGCCGCTGGACAGCGGAAGAGGGTCGACACGGAACCGCTATTCGTGACTATCTGGTGGTCACTCGCGCCGTTGATCCCGTTGAACTCGAAAGAGCCCGAATGGTCCACATGCAGGAGGGGTTTCAAGCAATCCACCCCGGAATGTTGGCTGGTTTGTCGTATGTGTCATTCCAAGAGTTAGCGACACGTGTTTCACATCGAAATACGGGCGCCGCGACGGGTGATCCGATTGGTGAAGCATTGCTGCAACGTATTGCCCTTGATGAAAATTTGCATATGATCTTCTATCGCAATCTGCTTGATGCAGCACTGGAACTTCAACCTGACGCGACAATGGCCGCCATCTTGGAAAGTGTGCGAGATTTTGCGATGCCGGGTAACGGAATTGAGGGTTTCCAGCGCAAGGCGGTAGAAATCGCTGTTGCGGGTATCTATGACCTCAAGCAACACCGTGATGAAGTAATCATGCCCGTGTTGCGTAAATGGCGGATCTTCGAACGCAATGATTTTGGCGCCCAAGGTGATGCTGCGCGCGACGAGCTGGCGGAACTGCTGGCCGACATGGATGTAAATGTTAATCGATTTGAGGAGCGACGTGATGCCCTCCGAGAACGATTCGCCTCTAGAGACTAAATCCCGCAAGCCAACAGAGCAAGAGTTTTTGCTTCAGGCGTGGGAAAGACAAGTGAGACAAGCGCTTCACGGTGATGACAGTGAAGCGCTGCGGAACTTGTTCGCTGAGCTGTCTGGCCTTGTTCCAACAGAGAGCGTGAGTCATGAGTGGCTACGAGTGGTTTCTGGGTGGGATGCGGAAGCGATGACCGGTTAGCCGCGCAGCGAACAATCTTCAATTGGGCCATTTTGTCGTGGTTAAGCGATCTACGAAATTTAGGAAATGTCCAGCTAATTCTTATACTGTTGCGTGATGACCGAGTGGCGTACTTTACTCAAATTTACTTTGTACACGTTTGGAGTTCTGGCATTCGTGTTGTTCATTGCGGTAAGTTTCACCTTCAGTTTCGTTATGGAGCGCAATGTGAAAATTGTGGCCGGGCCGCCGACCAGTTATTCCAATGCCGTCGGTCAAGAGCTCGATAATTGGCTGAAGATGAATAACCAGTCATCGAGTCTTGCTGTTGAAGAAGACACTTTGAGCGCGCTTGCCGCCGTGGAATTTTCTGAAAATGACTTTGCAGATCCCGATAGCACCAATGTCGGTTTTGTGGCCCAGCGAGTGAACGCCGATCAGTATCCCGACGTGGTCAGTCTGGGCACAATCGCATCTTTGCCGTTGCTGATTTTTGCACGCGCGGAAATTGGTGAGAATCTCTCCATGAGGGACCTCGCAAACAAACAGATGTCCGTTGGCCCGCCGGGAAGCGACGTCAACCAACTCATGATGGAAATTTTGAATACGACCGGCTATTCCGCAACTATTGACGTTCGCAACGACTCGACCAGCGTGGGTGTGGAACAACTTCTTGCCGGCGAAGTCGATGCAGTGGCTCTACTTACCTCGCTCGGATCACCCATCGTCAGGGAGCTCGCCGCCAACCCTGAATTGACAATCGTCAATCTTGACCGCTCCTCAGCGCTAGCGTTCCAACTGGACTACGCGCAACCCGCAACTATCCCTCCGGCCTTCATCGATTATGCGAGAGGTATTCCTGATGAGCCCATCACAACTGTGGCTGTTGAACTCACGGTTGTCGCTAGCATGTTCCTTGATGAACCGAATGTCTTGTTGATTGCGCGTCAACTTTCTATTTTGGACCCGCGAATGCGATTGCCCAGTGATAAGGAAACTTACCCCACTTTTACCAACACTCAGTTTCCTGTCAGTGACATTGCCCGCGATTACTACCGTAATGGGATTCCCTGGCATTATGAAGTTTTTCCACCTGCGCTTATCTCGTGGGTTTGGATACCGATAAGCCGGGTAGTTGCGGTCACTCTATTCATACTGCTAATTTTTAGATTCTTAGTTCCCCAATTGAAAAAATTGAGATACCGCTCAGCTGGTGCGCAGGTTGGGCTTGAGTTGAGATTGCTTTATCTGGAGCAACGGCACCGCAGGGGTAAGGCACTAAGTGAGCGACAGGTACGTGAACTTACGCGATTAATCGCCAGAATAGACGCTCCAAAAGTTGACACCGATAAAAAGATCAAAAAGCGTGCGTTGTTACTACTTGGTAAGCAAGAAGAGGTCGTCGACTCGGAGCCAGAGTCACCTTGAAATGGGAGCTCTCCAGCTCCGAGGTTTTCACGGAAAAGGAAGTCACAACTCAGGCTCGTACGCTGCCAAAGAGCATGTGCGCTGTCGCATGAGTGTTCTTGGAGGGAACAGCGGTGGGCGAACAAGGATTGCAGAAATAAAAGGGGATGTCATAGGGGGCAGTCATAGGGAGATTTCATAGTGGGATTGTGTGTGTCCGAGGGGGGACTTGAACCCCCATACCCTTTCGGGCACTAGCACCTCAAGCTAGCGCGTCTACCTATTCCGCCACCCGGACTGGGTGCCGCTTGCGCGGCGAAGAGTAACTATACCCTCGACCAATTTGCCGGTGAATCCGGAGTGAACCGCGTGCAACACTGCCCGGACGAGAGAACAAGTCAGGTGGCATGATCCACGTATGAGTCAAGGGCTGGCCGGTTTTGAATTGAGTGAATCTTCACGAACCGCAATGGAAATCGATGTTGTCACCCTCACTCAGGAATTGATAAGAATTGATTCCAGTAACTGGGGGGATTCACCCGAAACAATGGGTGAGGTCGAAGTTGCTGAGTACTGCGCCCACAGATTGCGCGAAGTTGGATATGACCCGCAGGTCTATTCAACGACCTCGGATTCACGCAGGGGGGTTCACTTGCGAATCCCTGGCACCGACCCGAACGCTGGTGCACTCGTCGTGCATGGTCACCTTGACGTGGTGCCGGCAATTGCGGCTGACTGGACACACCCTCCATTTGGTGGGGAAATCCACGACGGCTTCATCTGGGGTCGCGGTGCTGTGGACATGAAAGACATGGACGCCATGATTCTGGCGGTCCTACGCCATTGGGCCCGAGAGGGGATTAGGCCTCGGCGTGATTTGATCATTGCGTTCTTCCCGGATGAGGAAGCCGGTATGCATCACGGATCCTCATGGGTTGTCGCGAACCATCCGGAATTCTTTGCAGGAGCCACAGAAGCCATTGGGGAAGTAGGTGGATTCTCCATTACTGTTCACGACGACTTGCGCTTATATCCAATTCAAACGGCAGAAAAAGGTATTCGCTGGCTCAGGCTTCGCGCTGCAGCCCGCGCGGGACATGGATCGATGATTCATACCGATAATGCCGTGACCGAGTTGGCACGTATCGTGACTCGGATCGGTGATCACAAATGGCCCGTTCGCCGGACACGAACCGTTGACGCATTTCTGGCAGAACTTAGCGATGCTTACGGTGTCGAGATCGATGGAAGCGATACTGATGAATTGGTGTCAAAGCTGGGAACATTGGGATTACTCGTTGGTGCAACGCTGCAAAATACGGCGAATCCGACCATGTTGAATGCTGGATACAAAGTGAATGTGATTCCCTCTGAAGCCACCGCATTCGTTGACGGTCGGGTGCTCCCAGGCTTCGAAAGTGAATTTGACCAAACTATCCGTGAACTCGTAGGCGAACATATTGATGTTGCGTCGGTGAGTTCAGACATTGCAATTGAATCTGCGTTTGACACGGCGACTTTTGATTTGATGGCCAGTGTCCTGCGCCATGAAGATTCTGGGGCACGCGCAGTTCCTTACATGATCTCAGGTGGAACTGATGCGAAGGCTCTTAGCAAAATCAATATTGATTGCTATGGGTTCTCCCCGCTTCGGATGCCACCCGATCTTGATTATTGGCGCCTCTTCCATGGCGTGGACGAACGTGTACCCATCGATGGGCTGCATTTCGGGGTCCGCGCCCTCGACCGTTTTTTACGTTCTGTGTAAATCACGTGTGTTCGGGAATTGTCCGCCAGTCACAGTGCGCTCGTAACCCTGTACACCTTTCGGCGGAGCCGTACCTTTTTACGCCCATCACGGAAGATCCTGGTTTGATCCAATTCCCAGCGTCCCCGTTCGGCCTTGAAAGTGAGCAACTGACGAGTCTCTTCACGGTCACTGTTTCGGGAGAAGTCAATTTCACGAAATTCCCAGATTGGTTCGGCGCGTTGTAAAGGACTCATCGGCGCTGCGCCCAACCAGACTCGGGGTAACTCATGTGAGGTTCGGATACGTCGTTGAGCGCCATTGTTATCTCTTCGGGCAACTCAAGTTCCTCAGATCCCAATGCCATGAGCAGTTGAGTATTTGTTCTGGCTCCCAAAATAGGAGCAATGACACCCGGGCGATCGCGCAGCCACGCAAGAGCAACTTCTGCCGGGCTTGCGTCGAGTCCTTGGGCGGCGGTTGCAAGTGCATCGACAATCCGCTTTGCTCGCTCATCTGAATAAAAGTTTACAAATGCACTGGTGTCAGCGGATGCACCACGCGAGTCGATCGGAATTGAATGGCGGTACTTCCCAGTGAGTACACCCCTGCCCAGAGGGGACCACGGCAAAATGCCAATGCCAAGTGATTTGGACGCGGGAACAATTTCCCGTTCTACGCCGCGCTCAAGAAGTGAGTACTCCATCTGGGTCGTGATTAGTGGGACCGAGCCTGGCTTGGCCTGCTGCATTGTGCAAGCCCGCGCAGTTTGCCAGCCAGAATAATTCGATACACCCGCATAGCGAACCTTGCCCGAAGCAATCGCCGAATCGACCGCGGAGAGCGTCTCCTCAAGGGGAGTATGCGAATCCCACGCGTGCATTTGCCACAGGTCAATATGCTCAACATCGAGACGTTTGAGGCTGCGCTCGAGTGCATCAAGGAGATGTCGGCGGCTTGCATTGAATCGGCGTTCCGTATTGGGCATCGAGACCGCCTTAGTGGCCAAAACAATTGAGTCGCGGCACTCGAATTCCTGAATGAGGGTCCCTAGCATTTCTTCACTCGCACCCTCGCCGTAGACGTCGGCTGTGTCAATGAGGGTTCCACCGGCGTCCAGGAAGGCGGCCAATTGATCGCGTGCGTCATATTCATCGGTTGCACGACCCCAGGTCATTGTGCCCAGCGCCAATCGCCCAACTCGAATCCCTGAATTACCCAGTGGCCTTTGCTGCATGGCACAACCGTAGACCCATGGGCCAGAAAAGTGGGGAATGCAGGCCGTAGGCTAGCGCTATGAAACTATCAGTCAACCTTGGATATTGGGGCGCGGGAAATGACGCGGACAATTTGGAAGTCGCTCGAGAGGCCGATCGTCTTGGCTATTCGTGCGTGTGGGCCGCTGAAGCTTATGGCTCAGATGCCGCAACGGTTCTCTCTTGGATTGCCGCCCAAACCAAGCAGATAGATGTTGGTAGTGCCATATTCCAGATTCCCGGCCGCACGCCTGCAAATACCGCCATGACAGCCGCAACTCTGGACACGCTTTCAGGTGGTCGTTTCCGACTTGGACTTGGAGTTTCAGGCCCACAGGTCTCCGAAGGCTGGCACGGGGTTCGTTTCACTAAGCCATTGCAGCGAACGCGCGAATACGTGGACATTGTGCGGATGGCGCTCTCACGCCAACGGGTTCAGTACGACGGTGAATTTTTCACCCTGCCTTTGCCTGACGGTCCTGGGAAGGCACTCACGCTTACGGTTCATCCGGTTCGCGAAAACATCCCCATTTATTTGGCATCGATTGGCCCCAAGAACCTTGAATTAACGGGTGAGATAGCTGACGGATGGCTAGCCATTTTCTTTTCTCCCGAGCATGCTGGTGAGCTCATGAAACCTCTCATCGCTGGGCGCAAATTATCGGGAAAAACAATGGAGGGTTTCGACGTTGTTCCCACCGTTCCTGTGGTCCCAGGAGCGAGCGTCGAGGAGTGCGCGAACTATGTGCGCCCCTACGCAGCGCTCTACATCGGTGGCATGGGAGCAAGAGACAAGAACTTCTACAATCAACTTGCCACGCGCATGGGCTATGAAGAAGCTGCAATTGAAATTCAAGACCGCTATATGTCAAAAGACTACGCAGGCGCTGCGGCCGCTGTTCCCATGGAATTCATCGACGCGACATCACTCATTGGACCGCCAGATCGAATCGCTAAACGCCTTCCCGCTTATGCGGAAGCTGGCGTAACAAATCTAAGTGTGGCCTCTTTCACCGGGACCCTGAAGGAGCGTGTGGGAACTTTGCATGTGATGAAGGAAGTTCTTAAGAGTTCTGGTTTGGGAGATCTGAATGCAAACGCCAGCGATTGATGGAAATGACTTGGTTTGAGGCAATATTTTTAGGGGCTCTTCAAGGATTGACCGAGTTTCTTCCTATTTCTTCTTCAGCGCACCTTTTCATCTTTAGCCAGTTTTTCGGCTGGACAGACCCCGGTGCTGCCTTCACGGCAGTGAGTCAGATTGGTACCGAACTTGCTGTGATTGTGTACTTTTGGCGCGACATCCGGCGAATTGTGTCGACGTGGTTTCGCTCACTAGCAAACCCGGCATTACGCAGTGACCTTGATGCCCGAATGGGTTGGTACGTGATCGTTGGAACTATTCCAGTGGCGGTACTTGGATTTACATTCTCAAGCCAGATTGAGACAACGGCTCGAAACCTCTATCTCGTAGCCACGATGTTAATTGTTTTTGGAGTTATTCTGGGCCTTGCGGACCGCTACGGACGCAAAATCAAGTCAATTGACCGACTCAAGTTTCCCGATGCCATCGCATTTGGCTGTGGTCAGGCGCTAGCGTTGATTCCTGGAGTGTCTCGATCTGGTGCAACTATCACGACCGGTTTAGCGCTGGGCTATAACAGAGTTGCCGCAACGCGATATGCGTTCTTGCTCGCAATTCCGGCGGTCTTGGGTTCTGGACTTTATGAGGCGACAAAAATCTCCGAACAGCAAAATACGCAATGGGGCCAAACGATTCTCGCAACGGTTATTGCGTTTTTTGTTGGACTAGGCGTGATTGCATGGCTGCTTCGATGGTTAACGACACGTACCTACACTCCATTTGTAATTTATCGGGTTCTTCTCGGAGTTCTGGTTCTGGTGTTGCTGGCGACCGGCACACTAACATCGGCGGGCTAAAGCCAACCGCTTTTCTTGAACGCGCGGAAGAGAAGGCTACAGGTGATACCCATAAAGGCCAAAACAATGTAGTAGCCATACTCGAATTTGAGCTCAGGCATGTATTCAAAATTCATCCCGAAAATTCCGGCAGTGAGAGTTGGTACTGCAGCAATCGCAACCCAAGCCGAAATCTTCCGCATATCCGTGTTTTGCTTGAGGTCCTGAAGAGCGGTTGATGCCATCAGCATTGTGAGTAACGCATTGTCGGTACTTTCTACGACATCATTGACACGGAGAATGTGATCACCTATGTCGGCGAAAAATGGTTCTAACTCTTTTGGAATGGACTCATATGTTTCATTGGAAAATTTCTGGGCGGCGTTAACTAAGGGTGCAGCGGCTTGGCTGACCGCGATATTTTCTCGTTTAAGTTGATAGATATTTCTTGTCGTAAGTGCCGTGGGCTGCATTGAAAAAACATCTTGCTCAATTACGCGCATGTCCTCATGAACGTCTTCAGATACTGCGAGATAGGTGTCAACCGTGATGTCCATAACGGCGTACAGAACAGCAAGCGGCCCATGCTTTCTTAATCGTTCATCATGAGACATTCTTTTTCGTACATTTGTCAGGTCTCCAGCAACACCGTACCGAACGGTGATGGCGAACCATTCACCGACAAATACTGAAGTCTGTCCCGTTGTGACTTCACGGGTAGCGGCCTCGTACGACAATGTCTTGAGTAAGGCAAAGCCTTCACCATTACTCAACTCAAATTTTGCGCGTTGGGCAACATTGGCTGCATCCTCTACGTCGAGTGGTTCGAGTGCAAAAAGTTCAGTTACCAACGACAATTCAGCAGGGGTGGGAGAAACTAAGCCCAGCCATACAAAGGACCCAGCATCTGCCTTTACCTGGGAGATCAGCTCGGTTATGGCGACACGAGCTTCATGGGCTGCAGAGTCATCTGGGGTAATAATGTCAATGGGTGGCATGTGCTGATGCTCAAATTGGCCGTCTGCTGAGTACCGTCCCATCCGTCGGATCACGAGCCCATTGTGTCAGTCAATGCGGGCATCTTTCTGCCCCACGCGAACACCTCGGGAATATATAAGGTCAAAATCACTCTCGGCACTACGTTAGGGGGCATGGCCACGGTTTTGCTAGTTCGTCACGGGCGGACAAGTGCCAATGAAAAAGGAATACTCGCGGGAACTGCGCCTGGGACGGTTCTTGACAGCCGTGGAATCGAGCAAGCCCAGCATTTGGCTGAACTGTTAGCAGGTCTTGAAGTATCCGCGATTATCTCCTCACCCCTTGAGCGCACTGTGCAAACAGCCGAGGCGCTTGCTACAACGTTGGTCAGTAAATCCGGTGACCCATTGGTTATATCGCTCGAATCGGGTCTCTCAGAGTGCGAGTACGGTGACTGGACCGGTCGCAGTTTAAGTGAATTGGCTAAGGAGGACTTGTGGCGTGCGGTCCAAGACCACCCCGCGTCTGTCGTTTTTCCCGGAGCTGAGGGAGAATCAATGGCGCATATGGCGAATAGGGCCGTTGGTGCCATCCGTCACTGGAATGATGTGTTGGGTCCCGATTCTGTCTATGTGGCCGTTTCCCACGGCGATGTCATCAAGGCAATTCTTGCTGATGCCCTCGGTATTCATCTCGATTTGTTCCAACGAATCGGGGTTGATCCGGGTTCCGTGAGTGTTATCAACTACACGCCTTCCCGTCCCTTCGTTTTGAGCACCAATAGCAATGGATCCGATACCCGAAGGCACGTCAACGTTGCACACAAGGCTACGAGTGATGCACCGGTCGGAGGTGGTTCCGGTGACTAGGCGGATTATTGAATACCGTTTGCCCGAACGCTTTGTGGTCGGAACCGTCGGTATGCCGGGGGAGCGAACATTTTATTTGCAAGCCAAATCAGCAGGTGCGCTCACTGCCGTGGCTTTTGAGAAGCAACAAGCAATCGTGTTGGCCGAGCGAATCGATGACCTCCTCGATGAAGTTCGAGCCAGCCGGGATCCCAGTGGAGTGGTGCCTGAAAGTGCACCTTTTGAACTGCTCGATGCAGATCCCTTGGATATGCCTTTGCTCGAAGAATTCCGGGTGGGAGCGATGGCCTTGGGGTGGGATGAGGGCAGTTCCTGTGTCGTGATCGAAGCTCATGCAATTGCTGACGAAAGTGACGAGGTACCAGAATTAGGCGAAGACGGCGATGAAGGACCAGACACGCTGCGAGTCTGGCTGAGCGCGCCCTATCGGGTCGGCCACCATGTCCTTTTTGTCAACAACCACTAGATCCAGAGGGTCACATTTGTCCGAGGGCCAATGGGTACAAGCGACGAGACTTCTAATTCGATCTTCAAGGGAACCCTTGAACCCATTGGGCAATTAAGAGATGCGAGTAACGGGTCCCTGCTCTGCCAGGACGAAACCGAAACACTTTTTGTTTACAAGCCCGTCGCGGGTGAACGACCGCTGTGGGATTTTCCTGAAGACACGTTGTCCGGGCGTGAAGTAGCAGCTGCAAATCTTGATGTGATGCTCGGCTGGGGGCTAGTGCCACCGACTCGGTGGGTTTCCGAAGGTCCGGCTGGACCCGGCATGGTCCAGAAGTGGATCGAGGAAGTAGATGAACTTCGCCCGGTAAACATCTTCGACGTTGAAAGCGTTCCAGTTGGTTGGCGTTCAATTTTGGAGGCGGTGGATCAAAGGGGTAACCCTGTGGTGCTGGCGCATGATGCTAGCGAGTCACTCATGCAGATGGCGCTCTTTGACGCGATCGTGAACAACGCGGATCGTAAGGCGGGCCATGTTTTAGCGGATGAACATGGCCAGATTTTTGCAATCGATCACGGGGTGTGTTTCAACGAGGAACCAAAATTGCGCACCGTTCTCTGGGGTTGGGTGGACCAACCGATTTTGGAGCTCGACCTTGCGGCCCTTGAGGACTTATTGCGAAAACTGGGCAAGTCACATGATCACATTGATCCCTATTTGTCCCGCGGTGAATCAGATGAATTGCGCCGGAGAATCGCCGAATTGTTGAAAACACAAATATTTCCACAACCGAGTGGGCAGTGGCCGGCCATTCCATGGCCGGTGTTTTAACAGGTCTGAATTCAACCGATAGGCTCACAGGATGCAGAGTTGGTCGGAGCCGGTAAATCCAAAGCTCCCAGGGACGGGTCGCGACTTGCGGCTATTCGACTCAGCAACTCAATCCATTAGGCCGACCGCTCCTGGCCAGATCGCCAAGATTTATGTTTGTGGAATTACTCCTTATGATGCAACACACATGGGTCACGCCAACACTTATGTGGCATTTGACCTGTTAATCCGGGCTTGGCTTGATTGCGGGATTTCTGTCAACTACGTACAAAATGTTACCGACATTGATGAGCCACTTTTGGAACGTGCTATTGCTACCGGTCAAGATTGGCGTGAGATCGCCAATCGAGAGACGGAATTGTTTCGTGAGGATATGCAAGCCCTCGGAGTCATCCCACCTCAGCATTACATCGGAGCTGTTGAATCTATTCCGCAGGTGGCCGAACACGTACTGCAATTGCAGAACGCTGGCAAAACCTACACTCTCGACGGTGATATCTATTTTTCAATTGCACAGGCGCCCCTGTTTGGTTCGATCTCTCATCTCGCTCGTCCTCAGATGCTTGATATTTTTGGTGAGCGCGGTGGTGATCCAAAACGCGAAGGGA
>JBIIOS010000087.1:0-8212 GCA_044336805.1 Candidatus Nanopelagicales bacterium | reverse complement strand
GTTGTTGGCGGAACAGTTCAACTTTCAGCTTCCAAAAAGCCATCGGTGCAGGTGAAAGTTGAGGTGCTGGGATACCAAACGAGTGCAGTGCCGCTGAAAGCTCGAGGTATGTCCTCCAAAAAACTGACAACGGCTAAATTTGACGGTACCGAAGTGAAGTTGGCCAAAGTAACCGCGATCGGGGAAGTGCCGAAGAAGCCAAAAAATGTGGCAGCGGTAATTCTTCGCGTCACCACAAGAGGCAAGGGCACTGATGGTCGCTTAGCCGCTTATGCCGTTGGTGGAGTTGATTACGGGTCACGTTCAGCGACCGTGACCGCGAAAGGAAAGACCACATCCATTGTGGTTGCAGAAGTCGGGGAAAAGGGACTGGTCGCTCTTGCCTCAAATGTCCCGGCAAGAGCCTGGGTAAGCGTGATTGGCTTCATCGAACGCTGATTTTCGCCGTTTCTTCGGGTGTCGGCGGTTGGGCCTAGACTGCATCAGTGTCTGATTCGAGCCAATCCCAGTTATTTTCTCAACGTGGGGGTCAATTACTCGAAGACCTCAACCCCGCCCAACGCACGGCAGTCGAGCATCGGGGCAGCCCACTATTGATTGTTGCTGGGGCAGGTTCGGGGAAAACCAGGGTTCTTACCCGCCGAATCGCACATTTACTTGCCACCGGGGATGCAACCCCCGGACAAATTCTCGCAATCACATTCACCAATAAGGCCGCCGCCGAAATGAAGGAACGCGTGGTCGACATTGTCGGACCTGCCGGACGCACCATGTGGGTCTCAACGTTTCACAGCGCCTGTGTGCGTATTTTGCGCGCGGAAGCACACCGACTCGGGGTAAAGTCCAACTTCACAATTTATGACACCCAAGACTCACTCCGCCTGATCACTTTGATCCTGCGCGATTTCAATATTGATGTGAAGAACACACGTCCGCGTCTGGTGCTTTCCCGGATATCAGCGGCGAAAAATGAATTGATCGACCACGAAACTTTTCTCACAAATACCCAGCTGTCCTCTGATAAAGACGCCGCCATTGAGTCTGTGATTGCCCAGATTTACCGCGAATATCAAAACCGATTGACCCTTGCTAATGCATTTGATTTTGACGACCTGATTGGTTCAACCGTCGCACTATTGCAACTTTTCCCCGAGGTAGCCAATATGTATCGGCGCCGATTCCGTCAGATTCTGGTTGACGAGTACCAGGACACCAACCATGCCCAATACATGTTGATCAAGGAACTTGTCGGGACAATCGCAGCCTCACCTGACTCACCACCACCGGGTGAATTGTGCGTGGTGGGTGACGCCGATCAATCTATTTACGCATTCCGCGGAGCCACGATTCGCAACATTGAGGAATTTGAGCGGGACTATCCCAATGCAACCACAATCCTGTTGGAACAAAATTATCGCTCGACCCAAACAATTTTGAGTGCTGCCAATGCAGTGATCGCGAAAAATACGTCACGCCGAGCCAAGAATTTGTGGACCGACTCGGGTGACGGCGACTTGATCAAGGTGTACGTGGGAGATGACGAACACGACGAAGCGTCATTCATCGCTCGCGAGATTGACCGCATGTCCGACGAAGGAATCTCGCGGCCGGGTGACACGGCAGTCTTCTATCGCACGAATGCCCAATCGCGTGCAGTCGAAGAAGTATTCATTCGAACAGGAATGCCTTACAAGGTAGTGGGAGGTGTTCGCTTTTATGAACGAAAAGAAGTCCGAGATATTTTGGCCTACCTACGAACAATAGTTAACCCCGCCGACGAAGTATCTCTACGTCGAATCCTCAACACCCCTAAACGCGGGATTGGCGACCGAGCAGAAGCGATGATCGGAGCCTTTGCCGAACGCGAACGAATTACTTTTTATGAAAGCTTGCGACGAGCATCTGACGTCCCGGGTCTCGCCACCCGTTCCATCAGCGCTATTGCGAGTTTTGTTGAATTGATGCAGGCGTTGCAGACACTGTTCGAATCTGGTACCGAGCCGGCAATGGTTGTCCAAGCTGCAGTTGAGCAAAGTGGTTATCTCTCTGAACTACGCGCATCAAATGATTTACAAGATGAAAGTCGAATTGAAAACCTCGCCGAACTCGAGTCAGTTGCTGCCGCCTTCCTGGTTGACAATCCTGAGGGAACGTTGATTGACTTTTTGGAAAACGTGGCCTTGGTCGCCGACGCTGATTCAATCCCCGACGGTGAGGATCACGGGGGTGTAGTCACCCTGATGACCCTGCACACTGCTAAGGGTCTTGAATTTCCAACCGTTTTCCTTACCGGCATGGAAGAAGGGATCTTCCCCCACTCACGGTCCCTGGGTGAGGCGCGTGAATTAGAAGAGGAAAGGCGATTGGCCTATGTGGGCATAACCCGTGCCCGTCAACGCCTGTTCCTGAGTCGGTCCCTCACCCGATCTTCCTGGGGGAGCCCGGCGGCCAATCCACAAAGTCGTTTCCTCGATGAAATCCCAGAACAACACATTAGTTGGGAGCGTGAAGCGCCTCCCATGTTTGCTCCGAGCTCTAGTTCCGGTTCAACCACGTGGTCTGGATCCGATTCCTCACTGCATCGAGGCAGCAAAAGTGTCAGTTCCAATACGATTTCACTCAGCGCGGGTGACCGTGTCACCCATGAAAAATTTGGCATGGGAACGGTGGTCGAAACGGGTGGAAGCGGAGACCGCGCTGATGCAACGATTGACTTTGGCGCCTCAGGAGTTAAGCGACTCTTGCTGCGTTATGCCCCCGTTGAGAAACTTTAGATTACAGAATCCATTTATTTCGTCGCCGCAATAACCGCTGCAGCAACTGCTGGGGCAACATTGCTGTCGAAAACACTGGGAACGATATAAACGGAGGAAAGGGATTTCTCGCTGACACACTCAGCGATTGCCTTAGCTGAAGCCATGAGGACTTCATCCGTTATGTCGATTGCACCGCTGTCGAGTAACCCACGAAAAATTCCCGGGAATGCGAGCACGTTGTTTATCTGATTAGGAAAGTCGCTGCGTCCAGTGGCAACGACCTTGGCAAATTTTGCCGCTTCTATTGGATTAATTTCCGGGTCAGGGTTGGCCAACGCAAAAACAATAGAATCCTTTGCCATCTTTTCAACATCTGCTGCTGTGATCAGATTGGGTTGCGATACGCCAATAAAGACATCAGCACCGACCAATGCTTCGCTGAGTGATCCGGTGAACTGACTCAGGTTTGTGCGCTTGGCTAGTTCAGTGCGATCGGGGTCTAGGTCAGTCCTCGAGGTTGACACCGCACCTTTTGAGTCAAAAAGCATGATGCTTTCAACACCCGCGTGTAGGAGTAACTGAGCAACAGCTGCACCAGCAGCTCCCGCACCCGACATCACAATTTTCAGCGAGGATAGTTCTTTCTTCACCAGTTTGGAGGCATTAATCAGCGCGGCCAAAACAACAACCGCGGTGCCGTGTTGATCATCGTGGAAAACGGGGATATTGAGGCGCTCACGTAGTCTGCGTTCAACTTCAAAGCAGCGCGGCGCTGAAATATCTTCGAGGTTGATTCCGCCGAAACCGGGGGCAATAATCTCAACGGTTCGCACGATTTCATCCACGTCTTGGGTGTCAAGACAGATTGGCCATGCGTCAACGTTGGCAAATTTCTTAAAGAGTGCGGCTTTGCCCTCCATGACGGGCATGGCAGCCTCGGGGCCAATATTGCCTAGTCCAAGTACGGCTGACCCATCGGTGACAACTGCAACGGTATTTCGCTTGATGGTCAAGTTGCGTGCATCTGATGGATTCTCCGCGATTGCAAGACACACTCGGGCCACACCAGGGGTGTATGCACGAGCTAGGTCTGTGCGGTTTCGCATGGGTACCTTGATACCAACTTCGATTTTCCCGCCGAGGTGAACCAGGAAAACCGAATCACTGACTTTGTCGACTTTGCACCCATCAATCCCGTTAAGGGTTTCCCGGATCGATTCAGCGTGATCGGGGTCATGAACTAGCGCGCTGAGGTCGACAACGGTGGTTTCGGTACCAGGATCTGAGACATCCAGTCCGGTAATCACACCCCCGGCGTCACTCACTGCTGAAATAATTCTCCCCGAAGCATGGAGTTCGGGTGTGACGTGCATTCGAATCGTGATCGAGTAGCCGGCTGCCTGGGTCATGTTGATCAGCCTATGGCCGGGGTGAATTCAAGAATTGGGTGGCATGTTGAGGGTCATGAGCCCTAGATCCCCAACACGATAGCATTCGGCCCATGAGCGCAGAGGAACGTCCGATCCGAGTGGTGATAGCGAAACCTGGATTAGACGGTCACGACCGTGGTGCCAAAGTAATAGCCCGGGCATTACGCGATGCTGGGTGCGAAGTGATCTACACCGGACTTCACCAAACCCCCGTGGCCATTGCCGCGACCGCCGTCCAAGAAGATGCCGACGTGATCGGAATATCGATTCTTTCCGGGGCGCACCTGACACTTTTCCCAGAATTGTTGAATGAATTAGCCGCCGCAGGAGCAGCAGATATCGTTGTATTCGGTGGAGGGATTATTCCCGAAGCTGATATCCCCGTACTCAAATCAGCCGGTGTAGCTGAGATTTTCACCCCAGGAACAACAACCCAATCGGTCGTTGATTGGGTAAATGAGCATGTATCGGTTCGTCGCTAGCTGTTAGTGCGTGCAACATCACACAGGTAATGTCACAAAGCAGGTCAGCGGGTCAATAGGCTTAGGCCGCACCTCTGACGTGGAATAAATCATCGTGAATTAGGGAGTTTTTGTGGATCTGTACGAATACCAAGCCAAGGAACTTTTTGGAAAGCATGGGCTCCCCATTACCGCCGGTGATGTCGCACTTGATGTAGATGCAGCCGTCGCGATCGCAACATCTATCAATGGCCCAGTGGTCGTTAAGGCCCAGGTAAAAGTGGGCGGCCGCGGCAAGGCGGGTGGCGTGAAGCTCGCAAAAAATCCCGCGGAGACCCGTGAGATTGCCGGGGCGATTTTGGGCATGGATATTAAGGGTCACACCGTTCACAAGGTGCTCGTAGCCCATGCGGCAGACATTGCCGAGGAGTACTACGTTTCATTTTTACTCGATCGGGCTAACCGTTCATTCCTGGCAATGGCCAGTGTCGAAGGTGGCGTCGAGATCGAAGAAGTAGCCGTCAATAATCCTGAGGCACTTGCAAAAATCAGGGTCGATGCTCTGGAGGGTGTAACACCCGCAAAGGCTCGCGAGATTGCTGCGGCCGCAAAATTCGACGAAGCGATCCAAGGTCAAGTAGCCGACATTTTGGTCAAAATGTGGGAAGTCATGGTGGCTGAAGATGCAACCCTGGTTGAAGTGAATCCACTGGTCCTCACTCCAACCGGTCAAGTTCTCGCACTTGACGGCAAAGTCACCATCGATGACAACGCGGGCTACCGCCAACCCGACCATGCTGGTTTTGACGACTCGGACGCTGACAACATCGAGACCCGCGCAAAAGCGATGGATCTGAATTACGTCAAGCTACAAGGCGATGTTGGAATCATCGGAAACGGTGCTGGGCTTGTTATGAGCACACTTGATGTCGTCGCTTACGCGGGCGAGGAATTTGGTGGCATTAAGCCGGCAAACTTCCTAGACATTGGTGGCGGGGCATCGGCTGAAGTCATGGCAAACGGTCTCGACATCGTTCTTAACGACCCCGAAGTCCAAGCGGTCTTTGTCAACATCTTCGGTGGTATTACTGCCTGTGATGCAGTGGCCAACGGGATCCTGCAGGCAGTTGATCAACTAGGAGACAGTGTTACCAAGCCGATTGTTGCTCGAATTGATGGCAATAACGCCGTCGAGGGTCGGGCAATTCTCAACAAAGCAAACCACAAATTTATTGAACTAGTTGACACCATGGACGCAGCAGCGCGCCGGGTGGCTGAACTCGCAGCAGCTCGAAAGGGAGCGTAATCCAATGGCAATTTGGCTTAATGAAGATAGCAAAATCCTTGTACAGGGAATGACGGGATCAGAGGGAACCAAACACACACGCCGTATGGTTGCAAGCGGAGCAAAAGTTGTTGCGGGCGTAACACCCGGCAAAGCAGGCGCTGATGTTGACGGTATTCCCGTGTTCAACGACGTTGCCTCGGCAATGGCTGCAACCGGCGCAAATGTTTCTGTAGTTTTTGTGCCACCCAAGTTCGCAAAGGCTGCAGTCGAAGAAGCAGTTGATGCAAAAATTCCACTCTGTGTTGTTATTACTGAAGGAATCCCCGTTCATGACACCGCGCAGTTCTACCAATATGCGGTGAATGCGGGAACCACCAGAATTATTGGACCAAACTGCCCAGGAATTATTAGCCCTGGTGTATCCAATGCCGGGATCATTCCTTCTGACATCACCAAGCCTGGTCGGATCGGTCTGGTCTCAAAGTCAGGCACCCTGACCTATCAGATGATGTATGAACTCCGTGATTTTGGTTTCTCCACCTGTGTGGGAATTGGTGGCGACCCCATCATTGGGACAACCCACATCGATGCACTTGAAGCATTTCAAAATGACCCCAATACCGACGCGATCGTGATGATCGGTGAAATTGGTGGCGACGCTGAAGAACGGGCCGCCGCTTACATCAAAGACCATGTGACTAAGCCGGTAGTCGGCTATGTCGCCGGTTTCACCGCACCTGAAGGAAAGACCATGGGCCATGCTGGCGCGATTGTCTCCGGTTCTTCGGGCACGGCCGCCGCAAAGCAGGAGGCTTTGGAAGCGGCCGGAGTTCAAGTGGGTCGCACACCAAGTGCAACCGCTGAGCTCATGCGCAAGATTCTGTCGTAAGGGGCTGTGCGCCTTGGACCGAAAATGGTCGGGCGAAAGGTAGATTGTTCTCGTGAGTCAGCAGGCACCTCCAGAGACGGGAATTCCTGCTGGTGAAGCGAATGGATCCGCGTCGGGCTCTCGCCGTGGGTTGAGCGCAGCAAGTGACCGGTTAAAGGGACTCACTGGCAGCGCTGCGGTGGGTTCAATTACATGGTCAATTATTTCTTGCTTTTCGGTGATACTGGTAACGGTGGCTCTCGTTTGCGTGATTTTGTTGCCTACCCTGTTGTTTAGTGGTGAGCGCCCCGTTGGCATCAAGGGATACCTTGATGCAATTACTTGGGGTTGGTTGTTGATCAATGGTGTGCCACCAAAATTGGGTTCAGCGACCATCACCTTGATTCCTTGGGGCCTGGCCATAATCCCGTGGGTATTGCTATTTCGCGCTGGTAGGGCGTTTTCACTTCGCACCGGTCACGGAGTCCGTTGGCGGATAATCGGTGGCGCGATCATGGTGTTGATTTATGTGGGGGCGGTCGTTGGAGCGGCCCATTTCACCACGTCGGTTAATGTGTCATTTGGTGGTGGGTGGGCGCTTATTGTGTCAGTGGTCATGGGTACTAGCGCTGTTACAGCGGGGATTTTGCGTGGCGCCAACATTCAGTTGGGTGAAGCAGTCCCTGCCCTAGCAGTTTTCGCATTGAAGTGGGGCCTTGGCGCGGCCTTGGCGCTCATTGGAGTGGCTGCGGTTGTGTTGGCGTTGCGCCTTCTCGTTAATTTTGGCGACGCAATGGATTTGTTCATGGGTCTGAATCCTGGTTGGAGCGGAATTCTGGCACTGCTGGCTTTGACGATTGGATATGTGCCGGTACTTCTGGTCTGGAGCGCCGCCTATGTTGTCGGTGCTGGTTTTAGTATTGGCCCTGACGTAATCGTCTCTCCATTCATTCCGGTGACCGCTCCCACTCAGCTTCCGCCATTCCCACCATTAGTCGCGATTCCAGAAACTGCAGGAGCGCTGGTGTGGCTGCTACCGCTATTGGTGATCGTGATTGGCGTGTTTTGGGGTATTGGTATCTCAAAAAGTCTGGGTAAAGAAAACGCATTGATTCGTTTGCTTATCGGTTTTGCGGTGGCGTTTGTGGCAGCAGTAGTCTTTTATGGCTTAGCTGTGATCTCACTGGGCGATTTGGGTGATGTTCGTCTGGTTTCCTTGGGGCCGGATCCATTACTTTCGGCGTCTCTATTGTGGATTCTTCTGTCAATTGGAATCACTCCAACGGCCGTGCTTCCGGCTAAAACATTTATGCGAAATCGCCAGGCAAAAATTGTGATAGTCCCAGACACTGACCCTGAGGAAGTACACCGTGGTCATGAACAGTGACATGAATCGCCCCCGCTTCGGC
>JBIIOS010000086.1:0-8225 GCA_044336805.1 Candidatus Nanopelagicales bacterium | reverse complement strand
CCAGTTGACCATCATTGTCTTTGCGGTTTCCACGGCAGTTGCGAGCGTCAACTTGATGACCACAATCTTGACCATGCGTGCAAAAGGCATGACCTGGTCGCGTACGCCAATTTTTGTTTATGGAATTTTTGCGGCATCAGTAATGGGGCTTTATGCATTCCCGTTTTTCCAGTACGCACAGATTCTTGGGTTGAGCGACCGAGTTTTTAACACGTCGTTTTTTGACCCGCTTAACGGCGGCAGTGTTTGGCTCTATGAGAATCTTTTTTGGCTTCTCGGTCACCCTGAGGTTTATGTCATCTTGATTCCGTC
This sequence comes from Candidatus Nanopelagicales bacterium, assembly GCA_044336805.1. GTDB lineage: Bacteria > Actinomycetota > Actinomycetes > S36-B12 > S36-B12 > UBA4592. The sequence continues at coordinate 7,913 of JBIIOS010000086.1, read as the reverse complement.
CATGGCAGTTGCTCTTGAATTAATGCCGGTATTCCTCCGCAAACCTTTGTTTTCGTTTAACTTTGCAGTGGCAGGTATCGTTGGAGTAGTTGCACTCAGTGGCTTGGTGTGGGCCCACCACATGTATATGACAGGTTGGGCGCCCGCCGCCAACTACCCATTCATGCTCTCAACGGAGTTGATCTCGATCCCGGTGGGCTTTTTGGTACTTGTTGCGATTGGTACTGTCTGGCGCGGTACCGCTTGGACTCGACTACCACTCATGGCGGTTTACGCAGTGGTCTTCAACAAGATGATTGGTGGCGTTACCGGGGTTTATCTCTCGGACGTTCCGGCCGATCAGTACTTCCACGGCAGTATGTTTGTGGTAGCCCACTTCCACTTCATGCTCATGGGAGCAGGTCTTTTTGGAGCGATGGCCGGAATTGCATTCTTCTTCCCCAAAATGACGGGCCGTTTCTTGGACGAGCGAATCGGTTCGATCGGACTGTGGACCGCATTCATCGGCTTCCAGATCACATTCATTTCGATGTTCGTGGCTGGGCTTCAGGGCCAACCCCGACGGGTGCTTGACTTTGATGACCAGTTCAATCTTTCCAACTGGATTTCAACGATTGGCGCCTACATCATTGGGATAGGAATGTTGATCTTCCTATCGGCAATCATCACTTCATGGCGTTCGGGAGTCATCGCCAATAGCAATCCTTGGGGTTCCAAGTCTCTCGAATGGCAGACAGCAACCCCGGTTCCCTTGGAGAACTTCCCCGTGCTGCCGGTCGTGACAGAGCGCCCCTACGACTACGGTGTCCCAGACCCCTACGAAGCTGAACTTGACTCAATGGATGAAGACCTCACGGAGAAAGTGGGTACCAAGTGAGCACTTCGACACTGCCGGTCTCGCCAACAACCGGTGAACCAATTTCAACGATCGCTCGGCGTTCGCGACTGGGCTTGTGGTTCTTCATCGTTGCTGACGTCGCTGGAACGATCGCTCTCGTTATCAGTTACACCTATTTGTGGTCACTGAACGTCAATGGTGGTTGGGCGCCTCCAGGTGCAACGCTCACTGCCAGCCAAACCGACTCTGAACTTCCAACTACGCCGCCCACAGCTTCTTTTGCCGTTGAGTGGCCTTTCTGGGCGATCTTTCTCGTTGTCGTCCTTGCTACCGCGTTGATGTGGTTCGGGTACCGAAGTGCACGACGTGGAAACCATGCCGGATTAATGTTGGGAGCGAGCCTTTCATTTCTTGTGACAGTGGCCGCGTTGGTATTCCAATGGATTCAAATCAGTACTTTCCCATTTGATGCAGGAGATGGCGCCTACGCGTCAGCCGTGTTGCTCCTGTGCGCCAGTAATATTTTCCATCTTCTTCTACTGCTGTTTCTCGGCATGGGGATCTTTATGCGGGCACGCAAGAGACTAATTGACGGGACAAATTGGTACCAGGCCCAGTTGACCAGCTATTACATGACATGGGTGTGCGTTGCATTCCTTCTTGGCGCGATCCTGACAACCTTCATGGTTGTGAGCCCAAATACCGATCCTGCGATATTTGGAACCTTTAAACAACAGTAGCTAAATGCTTCCCACTCGATTAAACAATCAGATTTCCACACGCGGGTCATTGCTGCTGGCTGGTATCTGCTCCTTAGCATCCATGTACTTGGTGCTCGCCATGATCGGGGCATTGAGCGAAAATCAGATTATTGGCTTGCCAACGGTTCCCGAGTTAACCTTGTGGGGTTTGCCTTTAAGTTTGTTGATCAGAGATGTCGCGATGGCGCTCACGGTTGGTTCGGCGCTCGTGGGAGGGGTTTTGGCGCCAAAGCCCGATCCTCTCCTCGGCCGGGTTACATCCCTGAGCGCGTTGGTGTGGGTTCTGGCCATTGCGGCCCAATCGGTCTTCACCGTTTCCGAGGTACTCGCTTTTTCAATTTCAGATTCATTCAACTTGAATGTGTGGTGGTCGCTTCTTTCACAAACCACCGTCGGCCAGGTCATGTCGGTCCAAGCTGTGTTACTCGTTTTTGTAGCGCTTTTAGGCTGGGTGGTACTTGATCGCTTCACCGGAATCATCATCGCGGCTCTGGCAGTTACCGCCGCTTTCCTACCGGGGCTCACCGGCCACTCCAGCATGATGGACACCCATAATGCGGCGTCAATCAGCCTTGGGATCCATATCGTTGCAATGAGTGCTTGGATCGGAGGCTTGATCGCCTTGCTAATCTATCTGCTGCGTTCCAGTCCTGATTCAGGAATAGTCATTCGCAGGTTCAGTGCTCTTGCACTCATTAGTGTGATCTTACTGGTTGAGAGTGGAATGCTAAACGCATCAATGAGACTTGATGGACCAGCAGCACTTGTTACTTCGATTTATGGTGCAATCCTGCTGGTAAAAATTTCAATCCTAATTATTTTGATCTCATTTGGCTGGCGGGTGCGCAAGAAGATTAGTGAAGGTGCCGATCAGGAACCGATGAACAATGTAGCGATTGCATTGCTGGCTGGGCGCGAGATTCTGTGGATGGGCCTGGTCTTGGGACTTTCAGTTGCACTGTCGCGCACGGCGCCCCCTGGTGAATTCCAGCCCGGGGACCAAATAATCTGGGTGGCGCTTTTGACGCTGGGTCTGTTTCTGCCATTTTCCCTTTTCTATCTGCTCCCACGTGGCAAAGGAACGATCAAATTCCTCCATAAGTTCCCGGATGTAAGCGCGATCGCATTGGTCATTTGGATGTATCTCTTCATCACCTTTTTTACATCCGTCGCCATTGGCCAAAGCATCGGTGCCCAATGGTTCGCGCTGCTGGGTTCGGTACTGACTGTTTTTCTTGGATATCAATTCATCAGTTCACTCTCGCTCAATCGGAGCTGGTCAACGGCCGGACTCGCGGTAGTGGGAATCCCGCTAGTCGGCTGGTGGATGGAGCGGGAGGTCACGGGTGGACTGCATTGGTCGTTCTGGGTTGTGACCTTGTTCGCGGTGGTATTCATTCTGTTCTTGGGGCGCCCAGCCCAACAAAAATCTACGAAAACCATTGATGATCCCATTGAGGTATCAACATGAGTGATCCCAAGCAAAAACGAAAAGACTTCTGGCAGTTGCACGTGCCACTAGCAATTGTTTTGGCCTTTTGCGCTTACGCCACCGTGATTGAATTTAGTCGAGCACAAGAAGGAGTCACCCGCGCCTGGGTTTACACATTTCAGTGGCCGATTATTGGCATTTTTGCGGTGGTGATTTGGAATCGCTACCGAAAGCATGGCAGCCTGACCAAGTCCATTAGCAAGTACTTTCGAGATCGGGCCAAAAGATTTGAAACGATGGAAGAAGCTCCGAGTCAATCCGAGGTTGTACCCAGTGACCCGGATGAAGTTGCGTGGAAACAATACGTAACGAAAATGCAACAGGAGAATCCACCGGGTGGCCCCCCAGGACGGGCTTAACCAACCGTCCCGATCTGGAAGCTTGCAAGTTCAGCTTCGGGTTTTCCCTGACCATTGTGTTGATTGTTAAACGGGGTGCTTGCATCAATCCCGCACATTGACTCAACGGGACCGCTCCCACCGGGGTGCTCATTTATCCACTGGGTGAGATCGTAAACATTTCCGTTAACCACCGACCAGCAATCATCGACTGTTGCGTGTAGTGCCACCTCCGATAGCGCGATAGTTGACTTAGGAGGAATAACTGCAGTTGGGGCTGCCGTATCTGAATCTTCCAACCAAACTGATTCGGCGCCAGAGTGCCCTGCAAGAACGGTGGTCGTAACAGCGGTAAGGGAAACTGCGATGACGAGAATCCCTGTGATCCTCTTGTAGATTGACGCGGGTTTGGTGTCCAGCCACAACCAGACGGCACTGAGAGCGGTAAGTCCTAAGGCAGCATAAAAGGTACGGGCCCCCCATTCTTGGTGGTATTGGGACACGGAATCAACCATGCTGAGGGTCTTGCCCGACTCCGTTGCAAGGAAGGCGCTCAGTGTTGCAACGACTAGTGTCCCCGCAACAAAATACTTTTGCACTTTGCCACGAAATGGTGGGATCAGGACCATGGCGATCATGCCGATTGCGCTTAGCGGAAGTAAAACAACTACCGCGTGAATTATGAGTGGATGTGCGGGAATGCCAAAAACAAACTCAGGGATCAACGTTTTTTCTTTACTATGCCAATTTGGAACTCGGCTAAGTAGCTGTTAGGTGATCCTTGACCCGAATGTTGGGCATTAAATGCTTGTGATGCGTCCTTGCCACACATCGCAATGATTCGACTGGAACCACCCGGATGTTGACTTATCCACGTGGTGAGGTTGTAGACCTTTCGGTTCACAACAGTCCAACAATCGGATGGACTGTTGTGGGTTTTGACTGCGCTAAGCGTGATCGGTTTAGTGGTATTGGGGGCTGCATTTATTGCCGTTGGTGACACAATCCCAATGGGAATTAAGAGTGCCAAGGAAACTGCGATCACCTTAGTTTTCATTCTCATGAGTGAATTATGCGACATGAATTGATGGTGTGCCTGATAACCCACGTTAAGCAGGCCAGGGCAATTGTTACGCCGCAGCCTCGAGTACGGCAATCAAGCGAGATCGAAGGTCCTGAGCTCGAAGAGAGATCTCTCGCTGGCGCGCGACATACGCTGCCCGACCGGCGCTTGTCTCGATCCTGATCGGCTCATAGCCGTACTGGGCGAGGTCATATGGACTGGCTTGCATATCCAGGGTTCGAGCGCTGCGAGCCAGCTCAAAGCAATCGAGAACAAGGTCACCGGGGATCATCGGGTGAAACCACATGCAGTGCTTGTAGAGATCCATATTGGCATGAAGGCAACCGGATTGTTCAATGTCTTTCTGATTATCGCGGGTTGGAATGATGTTCAGGCGATTTACATTTTGAGGTGCAGCTTCATCGGTGAAAAAACGAAAAGCATCAATGTGAGTGCAGCGAAGTCCTAATTCGCCGATAAGAGAGTCAATCTGATCTTGGCTAACACGCAGTGGATCCCCATGTCTCATCTCATGTTGTTCGGCCTGATACACCATGGCCCATTCATGTAGTCCAAAACAGTTGTATGTCGCCTCGCGCAGTTGAGTATTGCGTAGAAGCTCCAATGTCGATTTAATCCTTGATTGATGCTTGATCAGGTATTGGGCGTCTAATTCACAGGTTGTTGCATCGGAGTAGTAATGAGGGAAATCAAATGCGTCCTTTGAGTCTATTTCTAGAGTAATTCCAATTCCGGGAAACCAGGTTTCCAGTTTTGTTGGTGTGTATGGGTAGTACTCAAACATAAAGTCATCAACTGGATCACGCTCACCGGTTTTCCTGCGAGCACGCCTACCCAATGTGAGGGCACCCGCCCGTGCTTTATGCACGCTTTGGGCCTCCCGCCACGAAGTGTGGGTGAGTGTGCGGTTCATAGAAAGGCATCTTGCCAGTAACCTGTTCACGTGAACCAGCCAAGCGCATTAGACCTCGCGATTGCTGCTGCTTTTGCGCCATTGGGGAATCAAAGCTTTGTATCAGCGCTGGTGTTTGATGGCGAAACCAGTATCGGTATTGATTTTGATCCATGCGCACCGGTTGACCTGGGCAGCAGAATTTCCCAGGAGCTACCGGGAGTCTTGGTGGAGATATCGCAATCAGGAATAGAAATCGATCTCTCTGCATTGAAGTCGCGGGCCGAACTACGCGCTGCTGGATTGCACATTGAGGAAATCCTTGTTGCGGCCGGCTCGACAACCGCGCACATGAGTAAAACGACAGATGCTGGGGCGAAAAAGTTTGATCAGCGTGATCGTGAATTTTTAGACAATGTTCCACCACACCACGGCGTGTGAGAAGTTACATGTTCTAGCGTATTTTTATTACGAGTGAAATCTGATCAGAATGTTCTGCCGCTAGTGCAGCACCCTGCCATGCCGCGACACTGACCAAAATCACGGTTGAGGTGGGAGAAGCAAAACCTGATGCGCTGGGGAGATCCAGTACGGTTGCATCGAGTGCAATAACGCGCGGTGCACCCGTTTCGCTGGGAGCCACTAAGTCAATCGTGTCACCGACTCGAACCGCACTAGCGATTGCTGCGGAACGCAGGGTTACCGGAACTGCAACGAATCCCTCGGGTAACCCAGCGACAATGTGATCGGGTCCAGTTGCTGGAGCCGGTGCAGACATTGAGCCAAAAATGAGGAGAACGGCGAGTGCTGCGCAAACCGATCCCAGAATCCGACGGTGCCGATTGAGCAGCGTGCGCAGTCGCAGAAGTGTATTTACGTGCATAAGGCGAACCTAAGCGCGAAATGAATTCACGTCCAATCGATATCCACAGACGCTATGACTTAGTGGCAGAGCCTGAGCTGGATTCAGATTTCTTGGGGGTCGATTTTTCGGCTGCCGGTTTTGCTGGAGCACTTGTTGAAGTCGTTGAAGTCGATGGCGTCGCTGACGGTGTCGTTGACGACCCAGAATCGGACTTCGGTGACGTGGTGGAAGCTGAACTCTCGGAAGCCCGTGAGTCTGTGCGGTAGAAGCCTGATCCTTTAAACATGACACCAACACCGGTGAATTGCTTGCGCAGGGATTCCTTGCCGCAGGCGGGGCAAGTGGTCAAGGTTGGATCCGCCATTGATTGAACGATGTCGTGATTGGTATTGCACTCAGTGCACAAATACTCGTAGGTGGGCACGCAATCCTCCAGTTATTCGATGAGTCGGGAAGTTGACACTCACCCTGACGAAGTCCCAATTCTGCCCTAACCCTGGTTCGGGTGGCTACCGCAGGTCAGTTCCGCCCTAGAGTTGCAGTCATGCGCGAAGCCAATCGACTCGTTGTCATTGGAGTCGGTGGCGTATTCGGTGCACTCAGTAGGGCTGGAATTTCTGAACTTTTTGGCACGACTTCCATTGAACTGGGGGATCAAGGCGCCACCTTTCCGTGGGCAACCCTCACTGTCAACATTATTGGCGCACTGTTGATTGGAATACTTGCTGTTGCCCTGGTGGCGGATCGTGAAAGTTACCTGCGTCCATTTCTCATCACCGGATTTCTGGGTGGATTTACCACATTTTCAGCCCTTGCATTGGAGGCTGCAGACCTCATTGATCACAACATGTGGCCAACGGCCGTGCTGTATCTCGCGGTGACCGTGGGTGCCGGTCTTGTTGCCGTGCAGTTCGGGATCAGGATTACCCAACGAGTGGTTAAGCCATGATTACGATTGCCGCAATCGCGATGGGCGCCTTTATCGGGGCCCCGCTGAGGGCATTGGTTGAGCAATTTGCGGGCCGATCCCGCAGCGCGCTGACCACCCTCCTAATCATCAACTCACTCGGCTCACTCGTTGCGGGATTTAGCCTTGGCGCATTTTCAGGTGATGTGCGAATATTTCTTATCGTTGGATTAGCGGGCGCTTTCACTACTTTCTCTGGCTGGGCATTAGCCCTCACCATGTTTTCGCGCGGCCTGGTTGAATCTGGTTATTCCCGTTCGGCTCGACTCACACGCATGGGCATAGTGATTGTTGCAGCTACAGGAATTCCACTGATATCTGTATGGCTTGGTTGGCTTCTCAGTCGGGTGTACTGAACCAGCGCACGGTGGATTCGGTAACGCTGACGTCAACCGGGATGTCGTGTTCCTCGGTTGGGATCTCCGAGAGAAATTCGGATTCAAAAGTGACGCCGATGATCATCGGTGAATGCTCAAGGCCCGCGACCTCAGCCAAAGCGCGGTCATAAAAACCTTTCCCCTGACCAAGTCGGAAACCACGTGGATCTATGGCTTGCGATGGAACGATAATCGCCGTACAGGTGGGTAATGCCTGTGAGCTGGTCTGTGCTCCGCGCGGCTCGGGCTCGAGTGTGCCAAATGTGTTGCGTGTCCAAGACGCCTCATCGCCATCTAAA
>JBIIOS010000168.1:0-3843 GCA_044336805.1 Candidatus Nanopelagicales bacterium | reverse complement strand
CGGTGGCCAGTGAGGTGAGGATGACGATTGGCGCACTTTTAGTGAGCGTCGCAAGCCAAGGACGACGGACGCCCACCGTACGACGAGTTGAGACATCCCAGAGCAGAGACATCAGCATGAAGATCGCGATAAACCACAGGGCTGACCACTTAACACTGACGGCTAATGACAAAAAGATGATTGCGGTGAAGCGCCAAGGCCGAATCCCCAACCCGGGACCAAATCCTTGAGCAAGGCGTTCCCATTCTGATTCCGATTGCCCACCGATTATTGCCAGTCGCCGCCGGGTGTGATCCCGATCAAGAACTAAGGCGCCAAAACCAGCAAGAACAAAAGTACTGAGCACCATGTCAAGGAGTCCGGTACGACTCATGACAATGTGGATACCGTCAAGTGCAAGGAGTAAACCAGCAATTGCTCCGATTAGATCTGATCTCGTCATGCGGCGAACAATGCGCGCGATCATGAGTACCGAAAGGGTTCCCAGAACAGCAACAGCGAATCGCCAACCAAATGGTGAGACTCCAAAGAGATATTCACCCGTTGCAATTACCCATTTGCCCGTTGGCGGGTGAACAACGAATGATCCTTGATCAGTGAATCCTTCAACGGTTCGCCAATTGTCACCGGCAGTAAGCATGATTGGGTCGTGCTCTTCTACTGCCTCATGTTCAACCCCAAATCGAAGAAGCGCCCAAGCGTCCTTGGCGTAGTAAGTTTCGTCGAATACGACCGCATTCGGTGTCCCTAGATTGACGAAGCGCAAAATGCCAGCGAAGAGTGCAATCACAATCGGTGCGATCCACGTCTTTATTCCTGTTATCGGGAAAGCCGGGTAAAGCCGCTCGGCGATTGTGGCGACACTTCGATCAGGCGCCGAAGAGCCGGTAAATCGCTCGCGAAGTGTGGGGGACACGAGCACATATTAAGTCGTGATGCACTATTGCGGGATGCACGAGAAGGATTTAGGCGAATCTGGCGGTCAATTGCTATTTGCCGCGACACCCATGGGAAATGTTGGTGACGCCTCAGCCCGACTGATTGCTGCAATTGAACAGGCAGATGTCATCGCGGCTGAGGACACCCGCAAATTTATGAACCTTTGTTCACGACTAGGTATTCGTTATGAAGCGAAACTGGTTTCCCACTTTGAGGCTAATGAAGCCTCGCGGGTTGAGCAGTTACTTGGGGCGGTTACGAGTGGGAGCACAGTGCTTGTTGTGAGTGATGCTGGCATGCCATCAGTGAGTGACCCCGGATATCGGCTTGCGGTCGCTGCGATTGAAGCTGGGATCAACTACCACGTGTTGCCGGGGCCATCCGCTGTTCTGACCGCGCTTCTCCTGTCGGGTCTACCAGCGGACCGGTTTTGTTTTGAAGGCTTTCTCCCGCGCAAAAGTGGTGATCGGGTCCGCACTCTCACCCAGTTAATCCATGAACCGCGAACCATGATCTTTTTTGAGGCACCCCATCGTCTTGAGAAAACACTCAATGACATGGCGGAGGTTTTCGGCGCGCTGCGGCGAGCGGCGATCGCTCGCGAGATGACCAAGACGTATGAGGAAGTGATCCGGGGCTCACTGCAGGAACTTAAGGACTGGGCAATAGGTGAGATTAAAGGTGAGATCACCCTTGTCGTTGCGGGGAGTGACACGAGCGAGGGTAGCGAAGTCTCCATGGAGGAATTAGTTGAATTGGCGCAAAGGCGTGTTGCCGAGGGTCAATCAACAAAGGATGCGGCTGCAGAGGTTGCGCTGAAATTTGGACGCACCAAGCGAGAGGTCTATGAAGCGGTAATCGCCGCAAAGTCAGTGGCCTCACGCAAAGACTAGGATTCGGTTATGAACTCGGTGGCCAAATCCTTTTACGTGACCACGCCTATTTATTACGTTAACGATGCACCCCACATTGGACATGCCTACACGAGCACGGCCGGTGACGTACTTACTCGTTGGCACCGGCAACGTGGTGAAAAAGTTTGGTTCTTGACCGGTGTCGACGAACACGGGACCAAAGTTGAGCGAGCAGCCGAACAGGGTGGCGTTACCCCGCAGGAGTGGGTTGACGCCCTGGTCAACGACTCGTGGAAGCCGGTCCTTGAAACAATCGACGCTAAAAATGACGACTTTATTCGGACCACCGAAGCGCGCCACGTTCAGCGGGTGCGCAAATTTTGGGAAAAAGTAAAGGAAAACGGATACGTTTATTCGGATTCATATGAAGGCCCGTACTGCGTTGGTTGCGAGGAATTCAAATTCCCAGCAGATTTAGTGCCAGGAACCGGTGAGTTCGAGGGATTGCAAGTTTGTGCGGTTCACGGTCGACCCCCTGAAGAATTAAGTGAAGACAATTGGTTCTTCAAACTTTCAGACTTCACACAACCTCTCATTGACCGCTATGAAGCCAACCCCAACGCGGTTCGGCCTGCGAGTGCCTACAACGAGGTTATGAGTTTCCTTCGCGGCGGCTTGGTTGATATCTCGATGTCACGTTCAAGCGTGAAATGGGGAATTCCACTTTCATGGGATGAGTCCCAAGTCGTTTACGTGTGGTTTGACGCATTGTTGAACTACATAACAGCCGTTGGTTACGGAGCCGAACCCGCAACCACCGAGGCCGAATTATTTGAGCGAGTGTGGCCGGCCGATGTCCACTTAGTGGGCAAAGACATTTTGCGTTTTCATGCGGTGTACTGGCCAGCGATGTTAATGGCAGCAGGCTTGGAACCACCGAAACAAGTTTTTGCCCACGGCTGGTTGCTGGTCGGTGGAGAAAAAATGTCGAAAACAAAACTCACAGGAATCGCTCCCGAATTGATCATCGATCATTTTGGCTCTGATGCGTTCCGTTACTACTTCATGCGTGCAATTGCTTTTGGTCAAGACGGTTCCTTCTCATGGGAGGATATGAATGCTCGTTACACCTCCGAACTAGCCAACGGATTGGGCAATCTTGTTTCTCGGGCAACCGCGATGGTGGGTAAGTATTTTGAAGGTCAACTACCAGCTGAAGGACCCATCAGTGATGTTGAAAAAACGATTCATGCATTGCTCACCAAGACCGTGGTTGATGCGAACGCATGCATTGATGAACTTGATTTCGCCGGGGCTATTGGTCAAGTACGAACTTTCATCGAACACATCAATGGTTATGTAACCGAACAAGAGCCATGGGTGCTCGCGAAAAGTGAAGAGACATATGGAGCGCTCGCAACGGTGCTATACACGGTCTGTGAATCCCTGAGGGCCATTGCGGTTCTCTACAACCCGGTGATGCCAAAAGCCATGGAGTTGATGTGGTCAAATATTGGGGCCCACGAAGCCCTCGGTGAACTGTGCGATCAAAGGGTTGAAAGCGCCAGCACATGGGGACAGTTGCCCGCTGGAGTTCGCGTTCACAAAGGTGAATCGCTCTTCCCGCGTCTCGAGGACCCTGAAAGCATCTAATGGGCGAGGCAACGAATTGGCCAACTGCCCCCCAGCCACTTGTCGGAACAGTAATTGATTCACATACCCATTTAGATGTCCACGACAATTCACTGCACGGTAGCCATGCCCCAGACCCACAGCAATTACTTGATCGGGCGCGTGAAGTGGGAGTTGACCGAGTTGTTCAAGTTGGGTGTGACGTTGCTTCATCCTGTTGGGCAGTTGAAGCCGCCAGTCGTTTCCCTTCGGTAATTGCAACCGTTGCCCTGCACCCCAACGAAGCGCCACGTCTGGCGGAAAAGGGCCGGCTTGCAAGTGCCCTCGAAGAGATTGCAGAATTAGCGCTATCACCCCGGGTTCGAGGAATCGGCGAAACAGGTTTGGACTACTACCGAACGGGTGAAAGCGGTCGTCC
>JBIIOS010000149.1:0-4442 GCA_044336805.1 Candidatus Nanopelagicales bacterium | reverse complement strand
ACGAGTCGTTTCGTTTTCATATTGACCTCGCGAAGCAAGTGAATAAAACGCTAGTGATTCATGACCGTGACTCCCATGAAGACGTCATTTCGGTTCTTTTGGACCAAGGTGCGCCACAGACCGTGGTTTTCCATTGCTTCAGCGGTGATGCAGACATGGCAAGAATTTGTGCGCAACACGGTTGGTACATGTCCTTCGCCGGAGTAATCACTTTTAAAAACTCGGTGGCACTGCGTGAGGCTTTGATGGTCGCCCCATTGGATTCGATCTTGGTGGAAACTGATGCGCCATATTTAACCCCGATGCCCAATCGAGGCAAAGTGAATGCCAGTTACCTCATGCCCTACACCGTGCGAACAATTGCAGAACTTCGAGGACTCTCCGAATTAGAAGCTACTCAAATTTTGACTGAAAACACAATTCGCGCATTTGGGAGTTGGTGATTGTGAGTGCCGCACTTGGCGCAGGAGCAATCCGTGAATTAGCTGCTCGAGTCGGGATTATCCCCACGAAGAAGCTCGGACAAAACTTTGTAATCGACCCAAATACCGTTCGTTACATTGTCGAGCAATCAAAAATTGATGCACAAAGTCGTGTTGCAGAAGTGGGTCCTGGTCTGGGGAGTTTGACCCTTCGATTACTCGAAGTTGCGGCTCACGTATCAGCGGTTGAAATTGATGCCAGACTGGCCGACCAGTTACCCATCACGGTCCAAGAAATGTGTCCGGAATTCATGGGCAAACTGACTGTTCTTAATCAAGATGCAATGCAGATTCAGTCGAGTGAGCTGACACCTCCACCAACGGCGCTCATTGCGAATCTTCCCTACAACGTTGCTGTTCCCGTGCTCCTGCATTTCCTGGCAGAGTTCCCAACTCTAACGAGCGTTTTGGTTATGGTGCAAAAGGAAGTTGCTGACCGATTGTGTGCTGGACCCGGTTCGCGAACCTATGGAATCCCGAGCGTGAAAATTCAGTGGTTTGGTAAAGCAGAAGCGGCCGGTAACATCGGCAAAAATGTTTTTTGGCCGGCCCCCAATGTGGACTCAGGTCTTGTTCGTATTCACGTCACCCACCCACACAGTCACATTGAGGAAGACCGCCGCGAGGTTTTTCAGGTCATTGACGCAGCATTTGCTCACCGCCGAAAAACATTACGAGCCGGTCTCGCAGACTTCGTTGGGAGCGCACCCTTAGCTGAGCACGTATTAATGCAAGCCGAGATTGATCCAGGTGCGCGGGCCGAAACCCTTGAATTGTCATCCTTTATTCGCCTCTCCGCAGCAATCAAAGCGCAACGACTTTCCTCGCAATAGACTTTGCTGGTTATGCGAAATGACCCAGTAATCGTAGAAGTTCCGGCAAAAATAAACCTCGCATTGGGTGTTGCACCACTAGGTGCAGACAATTTCCACGAACTCATCACGGTCTTTCACGCAGTTTCACTTTTCGACACGGTTACCGCAAAGCCAAGTTCGAGCGGCGTCACTCTCACTATCGAAGGTGAAGGCGCTCAGTGGGTGCCGGTCAATGACTCGAACTTGGCGGTAAAGGCTGCCAAACTGTTGGCACAACACCATGGGATAGAAGCACAGGTTGATCTGCATATTGAGAAACGGATCCCGGTCTCGGGTGGAATGGCTGGTGGTTCAGCCGATGCAGCGGGTGCACTTATTGCATGTGATCGTTTGTGGGAGACGAATACATCACGTGAGGAGCTGGAGAGCTTGGCCGCCCAATTGGGCTCTGACGTCACTTTTTCCTTGCGCGGAGGAACAGCGCTGGGCCAGGGCCGCGGCCACTTGATTACCAGTGTGATCGCAACCGGGGAGTATCACTGGGTGATCGCCTTCGCCGAAGGTGGTTTGTCGACACCAAAGGTGTACTCCGAATTCGATCGGATGGACAGTGTTCTGCGTTCAGGGCCGCCTGAGGTCCCCACACAGTTATTGCTCGCCTTACGAGCCGGTGATTCACGCGAACTGGGAGCAGAGTTGATGAACGACCTTGAACCTGCAGCAATGGCTCTGATGCCGAGTCTGCGAAAAACACTTGATGTTGGGCGTGACTTGGGTGCTATCGGAGCCATGGTTTCTGGCAGTGGACCCACCTGTATTTTCCTTGCGCGAAGTCAAGATGATGCCGTGAATCTTGCGGCGAGTCTTTCAGGCGCCGGCGTTTGTCGCAGTGTGCGCATTGCCACGGGCCCTGCGATCACCCGAATAATTAGCGACTAAAGCCGATCCAGTAAGCCGCGAAGTAGGTCGGCAAGCTGTTCCTGCTCAGATGAACTTAATCCGCTCAGGGCTACTTTTTCACGTTCCAATAAATCTTTCAGTGCTCCATCAACACCGCGTTGACCCGCTGCGGTGAGTGCGATGAGAACCCCTCGCCGATCATTCTCGTCGGGGAATCGGGTGACAAATCCACGTTCAAGTAATCGGTCCACCCGGGTGGTCATGGTGCCACTTGTGACATGGGTTTGGGTGGCGAGTGTCCCCGCTGACAGAGTGAAGGGGGGTCCGGTTCTACGAAGTGCGGCCAAGACATCAAATTCCCATGAATCTAGATTGTGATCACGAAATGCCTGCGAACGAGCGGTATCGAGTTGCGCCGATACTCGAGTCAAGCGCGAGAGGACCTGCAGGGGGGAAACGTCAAGGTCTGGCCGTTGCACCTGCCAAGCGGCAACAATCTGATCGACGTCATCGGGCCGGGCCATATCGGCATCTTAGGTCAAAATCTTATGTCAAGAATCTTGATGTCAAGAATCTTGAGAGTTTAAGACTTGTTTTTGGGAGCCAGCGTTGGTTTGGGATCGAGGTGCTTGAGACCGTTCCAGGCCAGATTCACCACGTGGGCCACGACTTCTTCTTTCTTGGGTTTGCGAACATCAAGCCACCATTGGCCGGTGAAGGCCACCATGCCGACCAGCATCTGGGAATACATTGGCGCAAACTTGTCGTTTATTCCGTGCGCTTTGAATTCGGCTGCCAATACGTCCTCGACCTGGGTGGCAATATCAACCATGAGGCTGGCAAATGAACCCGTCTGCGCGGTGACGGGTGAGTCACGCACCAAGATCCGAAACCCTTGTGGATTGGAATCAATGTAATCAAAAAGGGCAAGACCCGCTTGCTCAACGAGTTCGCGGGCACTGGCGCCCTTACCGCGCGATCCCGCGAGTGCTTGGCTAATCGAATCAAGCAGAAAATTCGTCTCACGATCAACAACAACCGCGTAGAGGCCTTCTTTGCCACCGAAGTGTTCGTAGACGACCGGTTTGGAGACGTCGGCTTTTGCTGCAATTTCTTCAACGGTTACGGTTTCAAATCCTTTTTCGGAGAAGAGTTTTCGCCCCACATTAAGTAATTGCTCCCGACGCTGCTGTCCCGTCATGCGCACTTTCGCACCACTTGGTTTGCGGGCGGCGGGGACGGGGGCAGTCCTTAACTCAGTAATGCTGGCGAGGTTCTGCTCACCGTCGTATGGCTCACCTTCAAGTCCAGTGGGCATGATCTATTCGCCGGTGTAACCGCGAAGGCGGAATCGATCATTAGGGTCTTTAAGTTTTTTGGCCAAGCGTTCTGCTTTTGGCCAGCGAACATCAGTTGCCAAACCTGTTTTCTCCATGCCCTTGATCAAGCTGGCCGAGATATCGATTTGGCCTTTCATAACGCCGTGTCGCGCGGCAGTCGGGTCAACGTGGTGCAGGTTGTGCCATGACTCACCCAATGACGGAACTGCAAGCCACGCTACATTGCTTGAGAGATCACGTGAAGTAAATGGTCGATTACCAAACACGTGACAGATACTGTTAATTGACCAGGTGACGTGATGCACGAATGCGACGCGAACTAGGCCCGCCCAAAAGAATGCGGTCAGAGCGCCCATCCAGGACCAGGTGATCAGGCCACCGAGAACAGCGGGAAGCAGCAGGCTAGAAATGACAAACACGGAAAAGTGCTTTGAAATCCAGTTGAGGTCTTTGTCGGCGGCGATATCGGGTGCGTACTTATCAATTCCGGTGTTGTCATCGTCGAACAGCCAACCAACATGTGAGTAAAGAAGCCCTTTTCCGATTGCTTTCTTGCTTGTACCAAAGCGCCATGGTGAATGAGGGTCACCAACTTCGTCAGAGAACTTATGATGCTTGCGGTGGTCAGCAACCCATTGGTCCAGTGAACCTTCAATTGCAAGGGATCCGAAAACGGCCAAGATGATTTTGACCGTGCGGTTGGCCTTGAATGACCCGTGCGTGAAATAGCGGTGGTAGCCGATCGTGATACCGCCGGCGGTGAGTAACCACAGTCCAATAGCGAGTGTGATGTCGAGCCAACTGAGCCAGCCACCCCAGGCGATCGGGAGGGCGAATGCAACAGCAATGAGTGGAATCACGACGAATGCGCCAATGATGATGCGCATCGTCAAACCTAAATAGAC